>JACUTO010000220.1 GCA_014859755.1 Candidatus Bathyarchaeota archaeon | reverse complement strand
CCTGTCCAGTGATACTTGCCGTAGGCAGGATAGGTTTCGATGGTGAATTTGAAGCGCTTCGGGTCCTTCTTGCGAACGGCGTCAACCACCTCCTGATAGGTTAACCGTTCCAATTCAAACACGTTGGCTTCTCTTCCAATTCTCCAGGGCCAGCTGCTGTGGCTGTCGCTGTTTGAAACCAAGGCAAACCTGTCGAGGGCGCTTAGCCTCCAGTTCATGGGCGGGTCCGAGGAGAGGCCTGTTTCTAGGGCTGGGATGTGTTTCGTCATGTCTTGGTAGCAGTCTTCTACTCGGTCAAAACCGCTGAAGGCGCCGAAAATGCTGAACCATGGAGTCCAAGCGTGAGCGGGTATGATGACGTTTTCATCTGAAACCTGCATAACCTCTTCCACAAGTTGCGGTGCGTTCATATCCAGAGTTGGTCTGCCGTCAACGCTGAGATCGCCGTAACGCTTCAATTGGTCATTGACTTGAACCGCGGTTTCGAGGCTTGGAGTCAAGATGACGTGATGGATTTTTTTGACGCTGCCTTCAACGGTGAATATTGTACTAACCTCGGCCGTTATCATGTAGCGCACATGAGAGTCTGGATGTTTTGTCGTTCCGTAGAGGTGGGTGCCTGAAATCTCAACTAGTTCTTCAGTTAGTTCTTCAAGCCATCTGGGGTGAGTGAAATCTCCTGTGCCCACGAGGTTCAAGCCCTTGATTCGGGCAAAACGAGTTATTTCGTCTATATTCATTTTCTGGCTTGTGGCACGACTAAACCTGCTGTGAATGTGGAGGTCAGCTATAACCCTCAAGTTTTTGAGGCTGTCAAGCTCACTTTCGCTTCCTGAAGAACAGCAGCCCGTCTTTCTCGTACACATATTCAAAGCCTACTTCGAGCAGTCCCTTTATTTCTTCTGGTGTTTGTGCTATTTTAACGTGAAACTCTTCGGGTTTCCCTTGTAGAACAGTGCCTTCTCCATGTTGATGTATATTAACGTTGAGTCAAGCCTTTTGTGTCCGAGGAACTCTTTGACGTACAGGATGTCCTTTGTTTGGTGGTATAGCATTGTTGCTTTCCAATGCCTGATCGTGTGGAAGTGTATTTCTTTAAGCCTCGGGTTGCTCAGTCTTTGAGCCAACCTTTTCCTCAGATTAGGGAAGTATGTTTCAAGGACCTTGGGGTCTGAATTGAATACGTATTCGCTTTTTCTTGGAACCATGTTCAGAATGTTTAGGATTATACTGATTTAGCCTAACTAGGATTCTTTCGTTCTCATAGTCGTTGAATACAGGCTCTGTAGACTTTCGGGTCTACCCATTTCAACGATTCGTATGCTAATTATGATCTACTGGCACGTAAATGTAAAAAGTTTTGAGAAGAATCAAGATTACGGATGTACAAATTTCCTATGCTTGTAGAAACTTTCATTTAATTGCAGGGCAGTAAGTGTGTGCCATTTATATTAGAAAAGTGACTAGATATGTTTAAATATTTAATGTGCCATTTAATTTTAAAAGGTGACTTAAGTGTACTTGGAAGAATTCGCCAAAAGCTTGGAATCCATGTGGAAGGGTAGCTTATTAACTGTTAAAGAAGCTGAAAGCTTGAACGAGCGTGCCAAAGAGTACTTGTACAGATTAGAGAAGGCTGGTCGCATAGAAAGAGTTTGTTGGGGATGGTACTTCTTGCCTACTGACATGAAGGATCCGTGGGCTTTCTTGGTGGAGGATAGGGGCTTCAAGGTCTTGATAAAGCAGACGGCATCAAGTTTTTGGAATTACGATTTTGTCCACAGGAACGTGTACAGGTTAGCAGTCGAAAACTCTTCTTACAAGAAAGCTTTGGAAGAATTCGCGAAAAAAAGGGGCTGGATCTTCGAGGTAGAACAATACAAGGATTTGGGAGAGAAGTTCGATTATCAACCAATCGATGGTTTGTTCGTTGAAAGACCTTATTCATGCATCGTGAACTGTGTGGCCGACTGGTCTTTCTTGGACGCCTTCGCTACGTTGTACTTCAGAAGAGGTCGTGTGCCTTTGAAGAGGTTGAAGGGTTTGGGAAGATGGAAGAGGATATCTAAGACGAATGTAAGAGTATGGACAGCTATAAAATACGGCTGCAAATTATTCAACGAATACTTAGGTGAGAGAACCTTCAACGTGAGAGACACTCGTTTAGATAGGGAAGATGTGAAAGAGTTGGTTGAGGAAGCTGTGGAGAAGGTAGTTGAATTTGCCTAAAGCCATAGAGTTGATGAAGAAGAGGGAGGAAGAAATCCTTAAGATTATTCGCTACATATCAGAAAAAACTAAGGAATTCACGAACCC
>JACUTO010000025.1 GCA_014859755.1 Candidatus Bathyarchaeota archaeon | reverse complement strand
AATCGCGGGAATACAGGCATCCCTCGATCTGGCAGACTCAGGATTCAAAGTATACTTACTAGACGAATCGCCAACCATAGGGGGAACCATGGCTCAACTGGACAAAACATTCCCAACCAATGACTGCGCAATGTGCATTCTCGCGCCTAAACTCGTTGCCGCAGGAAGACACCCTAACATTGAGTTGGTGATGAATGCGGAAATAGGGAGCGTCGAGGGTGAAGAGGGGCACCTCAAAGTTAAACTAATAAGGAAACCTAGGCGTGTCAATGAAGAGAAGTGTACTGGTTGCGGCGTATGCGCTCAGAAGTGCCCTGTTGAAGCAATAGACGAATTCAATCAGGGTCTGAGCGAAAGAGATGCGATTTACGTCAAGTATCCACAAGCGGTTCCCTTGGTCTGCGTTATAGATAGGGACAAATGTATTGGGTGCGGAACATGCCAAGAGGTCTGTAAGGCAGGCGCAATCGAATACGATGAAAAGGAGAAAGAAATCGTACTAGATGTTGGATCAATCATATTGGCGCCCGGTTTTGAGGAGTTTGACCCCAGCCTCAAGAGCGAGTACGGTTACGGCCGATACCCCAACGTAATTTCCAGCATCGAGTTTGAGCGCATTCTAAGCGCCTCTGGACCCTACGGTGGAATGGTCTTAAGACCTTCTGATGGCGAAGTCCCACGAAAAGTAGGCTTTATCCAATGCGTTGGTTCACGGGACGCCAAGCTTGGAAACAATTATTGCTCCTCCGCCTGCTGCATGTACGCCATCAAGGAGGCAGTAATCGCCAAGGAGCACAACCCGGATCTTCAATGCACCATTTTCTTTATGGATGCACGCGCTTATGGAAAAGAGTTCGACGATTACTACAGTAGGGCAGAAGAAGAACACGGTGTTAACTTCGTCAGGTCCAGAGTTTCCAGCGTAGAGGAACTGGCGGGGTCACAGAACCTTACAGTGAGGTATGTTGTAGAAGAGGAACCAAAGGAAGAGGAATTCGATCTCATGGTGCTATCAGTTGGGATGACCCCACCCAAACACGCCGAGGAACTAGCTAAAACGCTAGGTATCGAACTAAACAAGTACAAGTTCTGCTCCACCCAAACCTTCTCACCACTGGACACCTCTCGACCTGGAATATACGTTTGCGGCGCGTTTTCCTCTCCAAAAGACATTCCAGAGAGCGTAGCTCAGGCGAGCGGAGCTGCGGCGAGGGCAGCCAGCTTGATCGCCCCCGAGAGGGGACGGCTCACAGTTGCGAAGGAGCTTCCGCCAGAAACAGACATATCTGGTGAGGAGCCTCGTATCGGAGTGTTTGTCTGCCACTGCGGCATAAACATAGGTGGCGTAGTTAATGTTCCAGAGGTTGTGGAGTACGCTAAAACCCTGTCAAATGTCGCTTATGCTGAGGACAATTTATACACATGCTCAGAAGACACGCAGAAAGGGATTATAGAGAAGATAAAGGAGCATAATCTTAACCGTGTGGTTGTGGCGTCTTGCACCCCAAGAACCCACGAACCACTCTTCAGAGAAACTATTCGAGAAGCAGGACTCAACATATACCTTTTCGAGATGGCGAACATTCGAGACCAGTGTAGCTGGGTGCACATGCATGAGCATGACAAAGCGACGGAGAAGGCTAAGGACTTAGTGAGGTCGATAGTGGCCAAGGCTCGCCTGTTGAGGCCTCTGAAAAAGCCTATAATCAATGTTGTTCCTGTGGGCTTAGTCATAGGCGGCGGCTTGTCTGGAATGACTGCTGCGTTGGAACTGGCGAAACAGGGCTTTGAGGTTCACTTGGTGGAGAAAGAGAAGGAGCTTGGAGGGAACCTGCGCCACATCCATTATGTGACAGGAAGTGAAGACCCACAGGAGCGGCTAAGATCTATTGTTAAAGAAGTCTCTGAAAACGAGAAGATTCACGTTTATCTAGGCGCGGAAATTGCCAACATAGAGGGATACGTCGGAAACTTCAAAACTACACTGAACTATGACGGTGAAAAAAAGGAGATCGACCACGGTATCGCAATAGTGGCAACGGGAGCCGTTGAGTACAAGCCAACTGAATATCTGTATGGAGAAGATGAAAGAGTGCTGACGCAGCGTGAACTGGAGGAAAGATTGGCTAAGGGCGAGTTCAACGCGAAAACGGTGGCGATGATACAGTGCGTCGGATCAAGAAACGAGGAACGCCCCAACTGTTCACGGATATGCTGCGTACAAGCTGTCAAAAATGCATTGAAAATTAAGGAGTTAAACCCGGAAACAGACGTTTACGTTTTGTACAAGGATGTAAGGACGTATGGCTTCAACGAGGACTATTATCGTGAGGCTGCGAGCAAGGGGGTATTGTTCATACGGTACGACGATGAAAACAAGCCTAAGGTTACACGAGAAAACGATGCTCTGAAGGTTTTGGCGATGGAACCCGTTTTAAAAACATGGTTCCCAATCGAGCCAGATCTCTTGGTGCTGAGCGCAGCCACGATTCCGAACCCGGACAACCAAAGGATATCAGAAATGTTGAAGGTTCCGCTCACCAAGGACGGATTCTTCTTGGAGGCTCACATGAAGCTTCGTCCTGTCGATTTCGCGACTGAAGGCGTGTTTCTGTGCGGGTTGGCGCATTCACCGAAGTTAATTGAAGAAAGTATTTCGCAGGCGTGTGGAGCCGCGGCTCGCGCAATCACAATTCTCTCTAAAAAGGCTTTGGAAGTGGAGGGGGCGATAGCGAGCGTCAACGAAGACTTGTGCAGCGGATGTAGAATCTGCGAAGCCGTTTGCGAGTATGGCGCCATCAAAATGGAAGAGAAAGATGGAAAGTTGGTGTCAACCGTTCTTGAGGCTTTGTGCAAAGGTTGTGGCGTTTGCGGTTCCTCCTGCCCCACAGGGGCTATAAGCATGCTTCATTTCACAGATGATGAAATACTTGCTCAAGTTAGAGCGGCGTTGAGGGAGGAGAAATATGACTGAGTTTGAGCCAAAAATCGTTGGTTTTCTGTGCAACTGGTGTGCGTATGCAGGGGCAGACCTAGCTGGTGTAAGTCGAATTCAATATCCTCCAAACGTCAGGATCGTGCGAGTGATGTGCAGTGGAAGGGTGGACCCAGTTTTCATCCTTGAAGCATTTAGAAGCGGAGCAGACGGAGTTCTGGTTGCTGGTTGCCACCTCCCATCCGACTGCCACTACATCTCAGGCAATTTCAAAGCACATCGAAGACTCGTGATGTTGAAGAAGCTTTTACCCCAGTTTGGTATCGAGCCCGAAAGGCTTAGGATAGAATGGGTCTCTGCGTCAGAAGGAGACAAATTCGCAAGGGTTATCAAGGACATGACGGAGGAAATAAAGAAACTTGGACCGAGTCCCTTAAGGGCTGGAGGTAAGACTAATGGTTGAGACGGAAAAAAAGCAAGAAAAGGAGACGGAACAGAAAACGGTGCTCAAAATAACAGATATGGATCCCAAATTCAAATATGAGATCAGCAAGATTCCCGGCGCAGAAAAGATCATGCTATGCTTCCAATGCGGCACATGCACAGCCGACTGTCCAATCGCGCGATTCGACGACTTTTACAGACCCAGAAAACTCATACGGATGACGCAGTTGGGATTGAAAGAGAAACTTCTTTCAAACGACGTCATCTGGCTCTGTTCTACCTGCTTCACGTGTATCGACCGTTGTCCGCAAGATGTGGGAATCGCCGGCATCGTACGGGCTCTTCGAAATCTATCTGTAAAAGAGAGGGATATGCCTGTCGTCTTCAAGGAGCTGGCTTCTAACATCCGCAAAACAGGCTATGCATACATTATCCCAGGAATGCGTCTCAAGAAGAGGGAGGAGCAAGGACTGCCTACATTGCCGAAAGCCAACCTAGAAAGTGTCGCAAAACTTTTCGACATCACCGGTTTCTCCAAAACACTTGAAAAGGAGGCGACCTAAAATGCCAGAAGCAAAATACTTGATTTTTCTGGGATGCGTTATCCCATACAGAGTCTCCAGCTACGAGATTTCCGCCAGAAAAGTTCTTGACAAACTTGGCGTAGAATTGGTGGAGATGCCTGAGTTTAATTGCTGTGGATTCCCACTGGATCCGGTGAACCATGACATGATGCTCACCTTGGCGGCGCGAAACCTCTGTTTGGCGGAACAACAGAGCCTAAATATAATCACCCTGTGCAACGGATGCTTCGGTATCCTAAACCACGTAAACAAAGAACTCAAGGAAGACAAGAAACTCAAGGAGAAAGTTAACGGATATCTAAAGGAAATCGGCATGGAATTCAAGGGAACGATAACGGTCAAACACCTTATCCACGTTCTCGCGCAAGACGTCGGCTTTGAAAAAATAAAGGAGACCGTTAAGAAGCCACTTAATCAGCTCCGAGTGGCGCAGCACACTGGATGCCATGTCGTTCGTCCTGGAAAGATCGTAGGCTTCGACGACCCAGAAAACCCCACGACTCTCAAGAAACTAATTGCGGTAACTGGCGCGAAATGCTTGGACTACATGGATGAAACTGAGTGCTGCGGCAATCCAACAAGCGGCATAAACAGTGAAATCCCACTTCAGCTGGCTAGGGAAAAGCTTGATCACATTAGGGCTGTTGGGGCACAGGCAATGATCACGGTATGTCCCTTCTGCCACATGATGTATGACCTCCAACAAGCCAGAGTAGAAAGAAAGTTTGACGAAAAATTCCGCATCCCGGTGCTTCACTATCCACAGCTATTGGGATTAGCTATGGGCATGAGCCCCGATGAATTAGCCTTGAAGGACCTTAGGGTAGACGCCTCTGAACTTGTAAATCTGTTGTGATAATTATGGAAAAGGGAAAGCTGAAAATTGCTTTCTACTGGGCTGCTAGCTGCGGAGGCTGCGAAATCGCAGTTCTCGACATAGACGAGAAAATCCTCGACGTCGTAGCCATAGCCGACATTGTCTTTTGGCCTGTGGCCATGGACATCAAGTATAAGGATGTAGAAGCGTTTCCAGACAAATACATAGATGTCTGCTTCTTCAACGGCGCAATTAGAACCGAAGAACAAGAATACATGGCCAAACTCTTGAGAAAGAAATCTAAGGTTCTAGTGGCCTTCGGCTCATGTGCCCAATTAGGCGGCATTCCAGGTCTAGCAAACGTTGCAAACAAAAAAGAGGTCTTTGAAAGGGCATACCTTCAGTCCCCCTCCACAAATAACCCCGACTCCGTTACTCCCAAGACTTCTTTCAAGGTTCCGGAAGGAGAGTTGAAGTTGCCAGAATTTTTTGACACAGTAAAAACTCTTGATCAAACTGTGGACGTAGACTACTACTTGCCCGGATGCCCTCCAGCATCTGATCAAGTAGCTAAAGCAGTCGAAGCTATTGCCAAGAACGAGTTGCCTCCGAAAGGTTCGGTTCTTGCTGCTGCGAAGTCCGTCTGCGATGAGTGCCCTAGGAAAAAAGAAGATAAAAAAATTTCTAAGATATACAGGGTATACGAGATTACTCCAGACCCAGAAAGATGTCTTCTGGAACAAGGAATAATTTGCATGGGACCTGCGACTCGTGGAGGATGCGGGGCACAGTGTATCAGCGCAAATATGCCTTGTACAGGATGCGGAGGACCGTGTCCAAACGAGGTGGAACAGGGGGCTGCCATGATAAGCGCCCTCTCATCGATTCTAGGGGTTGGCGGAGAAAAAGATCCAGAGTATGACGCGGAAAAGCTGATTGCCCAGATTAAAGATCCCTTAGGAACCTTTTACAAGTATTCTTTACCAGCTTCTCTTCTCAAAAGGAGGATTATGAAAGAATGAAAACAATAACCATAGATCCTATAACAAGGCTTGAAGGCCATGGAAAAATATCCATATTCCTGAATGAAGAAGGAAACGTAGAAAACGCTTACTTGCAAGTTCCAGAACTCAGGGGCTTCGAAAGGTTCTGCGAGGGTAGGAAAGCTGAGGATCTGCCGATAATTACGCCCAGAATCTGTGGTGTTTGCCCAGTTGCGCACCATTTTGCCTCAACAAGAGCGTTAGACGCCGCGTTTAACGTCGAGCCTCCTTCGGCAGCTAAAAAGCTTAGAGAACTTATGTACAGCGGTTACATAATCTACGATCACACCCTTCACTTTTACTTTCTAGGAGCACCAGACTTCGTTGTTGGACCAGACGCCCCACCAGCGGAAAGAAACATCCTTGGAGTGATCCAAAAGGTCGGCCTAGACATAGCGAAAGAGGTAATAAAGCACAGAGCTTACGGACAAAAAATGACTGCCATCCTAGGTGGAAAAGCAACTCACCCAACCTGTGGACTGCCTGGAGGCATATCCAAAGGGCTCACGGAGGATGAGAGACAGGAAATGGAAAAAATGGCAAAGTCTAGCGTGGAATTCGCAAAGTTCAGCTTAAAACTGTTTGACGATGTTGTGCTGAAGAACAAGAAATACGTAGACCTGATCTTAAGCGACCCATACACTCTCAAAACATATTACATGGGCTTAGTTGACCAAAACAACAAAGTTAACTTCTATGATGGCAAAGTACGGGTGGTTGACCAACAAGGCAAAGAGTTTGTTAAGTTTGCCCCATCCGAATATCTAGACGTCATCGAGGAACGCGTGGAACAATGGACATACACTAAATTGACGTACCTCAAGAAGGTTGGATGGAAAGGCTTAGTCGACGGTCCAGAAAGTGGCGTTTACCGGGTTGGACCACTTGGAAGGTTGAACGCTTCAGAGGGTATGGCAACGCCTCTGGCACAACAAGAATTCGAAAGAATGTACGAAACACTGGGCGGAAAGCCCGTGCACTCAACTCTTGCATTTCATTGGGCCAGACTCATAGAACTACTGTACGCAGCTGAAAGGGCCGTAGAATTGAGCACAGACGAGGAGATAACGAGTAAAGACCTTCGGAATGAGGTAGGCAACCCCGGAGAAGGAGTTGGAATAGTCGAAGCGGCTAGGGGCACCTTGATACATCACTACCAACTTGACGAAGACGCATTAATAAAAAAAGCCAATTTAATAGTGGCTACGACAAACAACTCATCCGCCATATGCATGTCCATAAGAGACGCAGCCAAGGGCCTTATACACGAGGGAGAAGTGAGTCAGGGAATATTGAACATGGTGGAGATGGCTTTCAGAGCCTACGACCCATGCCTCGCATGCGCCACCCACTTTGCAATAGGTCAAATGCCTCTTGAACTCAAAATATACGACCACAACAAAAAGTTGCTGAAAACCTTGAGAAGGTAATGCGCGTGACGTCTTGAAAGCCGCAGTTCACGGGGTTCGAATGTCGCTCGGAGCTCTTCCCAATAATCTCACCTCAACTTTCCAACCATTACTCTTTCCTCACTTGGTTAGTAAAATTTCACAAATTTAGAGAAAAAGTTAAAAATATGCTTATAGTAGTCTCATGTTCACTACGTTTAAAGATGAAGCCTATGTCGGAGGAAAAGCGAAAGGTAAATAAAGCCAAGGCGAAGGCTGTGGCTGAATATAAGAAAAAACAGGGACTCGTCTTGAAGGAGATCAAGAACAGAGGATCAGCAACCATACCAGAAATTTCGGAGGCAACTGGACTACAGACGAGCGACGTTTTCAAATATGTAACTGCCCTAACACAGTTTCGTAAGGTTAGAGTCGTTGGCGAGAAAGAGGGCTATCTAACATACGCTTTGGCTAAAGAATAGAAGCGCGCGCAACAAACCGTTTCCTTTCTGCGTAACCATGAATGTGCGTCGCTAATCATAATAAAACTTTGATTTCGGCACGCAACGATTAATCTTATGCCTTACAGACCATCACTCTTGAAGATGCTGTAGACTACCGCTCAAACTAGCATTTCCGGCCTGTTTGCAGTCCTCTTAGAGAAACTTCACTTTGATTAGATGCGCCGAGCAGGATATGCAAGGATCGTAGGCTCTTGCAATTAGCTCAAGAGGTGCTTCTAAATTCTTCTTTCTCTCAGCGACTAGTCTTCCAACAGTGACCCTAAAGTCCTTCTCTATGTTAGCACAGTTCATAGCCGTGGGCGTTATCACGTTGGCTTTAGTTACGCAACCGTTTTCGTCGAAGGAATAGTCGTGGTAGAGGATTCCCCTCGGAGCCTCTACAGCGTTGACTGCAGAGCTTTCTCTTGGCTCAATTTGTACTAGTTCCTCTTTTTCAAGCCCGTTGCTCAAAAGCTTGTCTATGTCTTCGATGCATCTGTCTACGCAGTGGACGAGTTCTATTGCTTGGGCCAAGTTATTGTTTAGGGAATTTCTCTGATCCAGCTTGTCTTCGTGTTCTTTAAATAGCTCTTTAGCTGTTCCGTAGAGTTTGTCTTTGCAAAGCAAAACTCTGGGAAGGGCTCCAACCATGAAGGGAGAACCCTTGTAAGAAGAATGCTTTGCATGGGAGTGTTTCACCACTTTTTCGTTCGTCAGTTGTTTGTACTCTTCAACTCTTCTCCTTTCTCCATCGGAAATCAGCACGTAATCGCCAATATATCCGAATTTTTCTCCAGGATCCAACGCCATAAGACTGTTGTCTGAGTGAGCAAAAATAGGGATGTCCAAGGATGTAAAAAGTTTTACGGCAAGTTCAGCTGTTGCTTTTGAGCTTTCCATGGCTTTCCTAATTGTTAGCAGGTCTTCCTCTTTTGGTATGGTTGAAAAGCCTCCTACGCGTTCGTTCATGCCGTGGACTTCCCTTCCACTCAAAGCGATGTGGATCATGTTTCCCGCCTTTTTCAGTTGGAGCGCCGCTTTCACTTCCCTGGCATACTTGTCAACCATGCTTATTGCATCTGGATATCCTAAGTAGTCTGGAAGCGCGAGCATGAATACATGTAATCCGTGGCTTTCAATCATCTCTCCGTGTATGAGGAGGTCTCTTAGCAACTTTGTCTGGGGGGTAACCCCGACTTTGAAGGCCTTCTCAATGGCGCGAATAGACGCGAGGCTATGGGCTGCAGTGCATATTGCGCAGATTCTTCTCATTACATCCGGAACCTTGTCATACTTTACGCCCTCGATGATCGCCTCAAAGAATCTTGGGCCTTCAAAAATCCCCATCTTGACGTCTTTTACTTTTTCACCTTCAACTGTAACCTCTATTCCTCCGTGGCCTTCAACCCTAGCCAAATGTTCTACTATTATTTCTTTACTCATTTTATTCGCCTCCTTTGCCACTTGTTTTTTCTCTGAGCATTTTGGATATTTTGGCTATTCCCTCAAAGTTTGCTCCGAAGAATCTCAGTCTGTTTTCGATGTATCTTTCGTCGTAGCCCTTCTCCTTCAGAATGGTTAGCTCTTCTGCAGCGTTTGTCTCATCCTTGATAGGCCCTCTGCATCCGATGCAGTCTACTCCTAATCCTGGGCATAATGCGTTACAACCTGCAACTATTATTGGTCCTAGACATGGCATTCCCTTTTCTACAAGTAAGCACGGGTATTCGTTGAGCTTGCATTCAACGCACACTGGATAATCTTTTACTTCTGGTAAGTCACCGTGCAGTAGTGAAAGAACTGCATGAAGAAACTCAGTTTTGTCAATGGGACAGCCTGGTATCTCTAGATCGACATTTACATAAGCTGAAAGGCCTTTTGGCTCAAGCACATCATAAAAGTTTTCTTCTTTATTGTATACTTTCCTCATCTTTTCTTCCATGCTCATCTCCTGGTTTCTCATGGCTTGAACGCATCCCCATACAGCGCAGTCTCCTATGGCGATGAGCATCTTGCTTCTCTTTCTTATGTCCTTCAGACGCTCCAAACCTTCTTCAGTACTGACAGAACCTTCAACGAATGCTATATCCAAGTCGGTTTCATCATGGGCACTACTTGCCATGATGAAAGATTTTACGTCCAATTTGCTCAGTAGGTCCAGCAATTCATCTTCAAGGTTCAGAATCATCAGCTGGTCGCCAGCGCAGCCAGTGAGACCGTAAATACCGATTTTGGGTTTTGCCAAAGTTATATACCTCCTAAATCATGCCTTTCGTATGAAGGGCGTCCCAGTAGGTAAACACTGGACCGTCTTTGCAGACGTATTTTATGGACGTCCCGTCGCCTACTATGCAGTGGCCACATTTTCCTATTCCACACTTCATCCTTCTTTCAAGGGTCATGTATATCTTCTCTGGAGGAACGTTGCTCTTCGTAAGTTGTCGCACGACGAATTTGTACATTATAGGTGGACCGCAGATTATGGCATACGTATCTTTGGGAGACACTTCTATTCTTTCAAACAACTTGGTTACGACACCGGTCATGCACCTGCTACTGTGCTCTGCTTCTAACGAAAGACACTGTTTATCGTTCGAGTCTTCATAAGATAAGAAAAATTTGCAACCCAACTTGTCGCCTTCCGCAAGAAGGTTGTAGAATTCGTCTCTGAACAACATGGTGTCATAGGTCCTGATACCATAGAAGACAGTTATGTCCTTGTATTTCGCTCTGTTTTTTAGGGCGTATTGAAGAACAGATCTGAGGGGCGCGACGCCTAGGCCTCCAGCCACCAGCAGTAAGTTGCTCCCTTCCATTTCCTCCATTGGAAATCCGTTTCCGTAGGGACCCCTTATTCCCACAAGCGACCCTACGTCTAGGTGATGGAGTGCATTGGTGACCCGTCCCACGTTTCTGACGCACAAATCGATGAGACCTTTTTTGGTTGGTATGGAACATGTGGAAATTGGGGCTTCTCCCACGCCCATAACGCTGACTTCCATGAACTGTCCCGGCTTATAATCGAACTCCTCTGCGAATTCTTCATCCAATAGTTCCGCTTGGAGAAATCTTTCTATCGCCGTCATCTTTTCAGTTCTCACAATCTTCGCTAGGTTTGGAAGGAGTACGTTTTCCATCATAGCTCACCTCTTACCTTCTTGAGAACTTCAACATAATCTATTTCTGAGGGACAATATACGGTACATCTCCCACAACCAACGCAGTTCAGCAAATCTTCCTTCAGACTTCCCTTGCAGTTAAACCTGTTTCTAAGCCTCTCAATTCTTGTGGGCCTAAAGTTCAGGCCCCCCGCGACTAAACCGTGTTTTCTAAGCATACAGGAATCCAGCCTTCTCAGCCTTTCGCCGCTCTTTAGGTCCAAATTAACATTGTCAACAACGTCATAGCATCTGCAAGTAGGGCAAACTATGTTGCAACTGCCACAGCCAAAGCATCTGTCAGCGTATTCTTTCCAAACGTCACTTTCGTAGGCGAGACAAAGCATGTCCGTAATTCCACGAATGTTTAATTCAAGGGTGTACTCTTCTTCCCTCTTTCTCTCAGCCTCTCTAAACTCTTCTATATCGCTGCTTTTCACATCCTTTGTCAACTCTGAATTCTCGCTTGCAATTGCGTTTCCCTTGTCGCTTCCGATTCTTACGAAGAATCCGTCTTTCAGTTCGTGGAGAAACAGGTCGAATCCGTCCGTAGCATAATTGGTTCCTAGGGACTGGCAGAAACAGTATTCGTCTGGGTGGCAACTATAGCCTATTATTACCGCGTTCTCTCTTCTCATTTTGTAGTATTTGTCCGGAGTTTCGTCTAAGTAGATTTTGTCCATGAGTTTCAGCGCATTGATGTCGCATGGATGCACCCCAAACACAACAGTTTTTCCTTCTTCAAGGGTTTCCTCGTACTCGCCTTTTTCTTCATCAAAGATGAATATTCTTTCCTTAAGCTTCAGGAAGAATTTCTTAGGGGGAATCATCGTTCTCGTGTAGTCGAGATCCATTTCTTTCGAATTTTTGATCTCCTGAAAAGAGTGGGATTCGCCGATTTTTATGGGACCATAAACCTTTCCATAAGTTTTCAAGTTTTCCACGAAAGCGTCGAGGTTTTCTTTAGGCAATTTTACATATTGCACGATTTCCACTCCTACCGAGTCTTCCTAAAATTTCAAACTGTTTGAAAACACAAATAACGCTGTTGCCGTCTATAAATCTTACTAATAGCGTCCTCTCCTCTGATTCTTCATTAAATCTTCGCTTCAGTTAGCAACCGTGTCCTCAACTTTCTTGATCTGAAAAAGTCTGTAAACAACAAAATTGGGCATTGTAGATAAGTCAAAAAAATTAATAAACTTATTCGACAAAGACCTAGCCTCTCGAAGGAAGATTGAGATGAAGAAATCGGATATATTAATTGTTGGTGGAAGTGCGGCGGGTATCGTTGTAGGTATGACTGCGAGACAATACTACAAAGATGCTAAGATTACCCTTGTTAGAAAGGAAGAACAGGTATGTGTTCCATGCGCCATTCCATATATCTTCGGAACCCTAGGCTCTACAGACAAAGACGTCATACCTGACGCTATACTTTCAAAAAATGGTATTGAACTCGTTGTGGATGAGGTCCAATCCATAGATAGGGACAAAAAGACGGTTGCCACTTCAAGGGGCGAAACCATAGGTTTTGATAAGCTAGTATTGGCAACTGGGGCATCCCCAATCGTCCCACCGATACCAGGCATCGACTTAGATAACGTTTTTGTTGTCAACAAGGACATTGACTATCTAAACGCTCTGTTAAAGAGTTTGAACAAAGTTAAGGACGTAGTTGTCATCGGCGGAGGGTTTATCGGCGTTGAGTTCGCTGACGAGTTCAAGAAGAGAGGTCTAAACGTGTCAATCGTTGAACTACTGCCCCATTGTTTACAACTCGTTTTTGACGAGGAATTCTGCATTCGCGCCGAGAAAAGACTTTCCGAGATAGGAGTAAACGTCATGACAAACAACAGAGCCGACAGAATTGTAGGAGACAAAAAGGCCGAAGCAGTAGAGCTGAGTAGCGGCGAGAAACTGAAATGTGACATGGTATTACTCGGCATAGGAGTCACTCCAAACACCAAGCTTGCCAAGGAAGCAGGCCTGAAAATAGGAGAAAAAAGAGGAATATGGGTCGATCCATACATGAGAACAAGCGACGAGAACATTTTCGCAGCCGGAGACTGCGCAGAGAAAACATCATTCTTCACAAAAAAGCCGTCAGGTCTCAGATTAGCCTCCATCGCAACATGGGAAGCCAGAATCGCCGGTGCAAACCTATCCCAGTTAAGGAAAAAGCAAGAAGGCGTGATAGGTGTGTGGTCAACCATAGTTAGGGATCTCGCTATGGGAGGCGCTGGGATGACCGAAAAAATCGCGAAAGACGCCGGATTTGACCTCTTTATAGGAAGAGCAACGACCGTTGACAAGCATCCAGGCGGTATGCCCGGTGCCGCGGAAATGAACGTGAAGCTCATATTTGAAAAGAAAACAGAGAGGATACTAGGTGGAGAAATCTCTGGCGGTTCAACAACAGCTGAGGCCACAAATATTCTTGCAGCCTTTATCAAAGCTAGATCGAAAGTAGATGAGATAGTGACTTTTCAAATGGGCACCCATCCTGCGCTCACAGCATCCCCCATAGTCTATCCAATTGTAAGGGCAGCAGAAGATGCTATGACCAAGTTATGAAGCAACTTGCGATAGGTCGCTTGAGCAGACGTAATAGCTTGATGAATAAATACCCGAAGAAAATGAAAAGTTAGGCGCCATAGAACCTATAACTGGTTGATGACGAAGAGAAAGGTTCACATGTAGCAAGACTATTTCTATTCTTTTGCAAGCATATATTGATGATTCTTGGCGTCGCAGTCGATTTTTCCTTTTCCAAAGAGTTTTCGCAAGGATTTGAAAACGGTTTTCGGGGGTTTCCCTATTTGATCAGCTATCTCAACAAGACTTAAGGGTTTTCTTGAGTTTTCTAGCACCGAAATGATTTGGTCTTCGACCTTTCCCATGTTGGATCACGTCCTAGCCAGCCATTTCTTATTGTATTTCCTTTTCAGTGCTGTATCCTGTGGTGAAACAGATTTAGGGTAACCCATGCTAAGAGCTCTTCACATGTCACTCGAGGAAACCTACCGACACTCATCCTAGGCTCGTTTAGCTTCCTTTTATGAGCTCTTTGTGCCACTCTACCGACGCAGTGAAGTCCATGATTTGTTTCAATTCTGCGTCGAGATTTGTTGGGGTTACGACTAGGAGCCATCCCTTGTCGTAGGGGTCTTCGTTGAGTAGCTCGGGTTTGGACTCCAACTCTTCGTTGACCTCTTCTATTGTACCACTTATGGGGG
>JACUTO010000219.1 GCA_014859755.1 Candidatus Bathyarchaeota archaeon | reverse complement strand
AGTTTGCGGGTGACATCGCCACGTATGTTAAATTCATAAAAACTTTATATCTATCTGTGAGCACTCTGGGTGTTAAGCGGGTGTCATGGGATGAGAGGTGGCCGCGAAATTCAAGTCTGATTCTAGACGTTGGTTAACCCTAGACTACCGCCCGCTCGAGCTTGAACGAGAAGTTCGCGAATTTTGGGAAAAAAACGATATCCTTCAAAAACTGACAGAATATAAGGAAAAAAACAACGTAGGTCTTTTAGGCTATGTTGAAGGACCGCCAACCCTAAACGGTGTTCAACACGTTGGCCACGCTCGAGGCCGAGTGATAAAGGACTTCCGATACCGCCTGAAAACCATGCAAGGTTTCTATGTTACCTTCTGGGCTGGTTGGGACACCCAAGGGCTACCCATTGAACTGGAAGTGGAGCAGGCGCTAGGTGTGAAAAACAAGAAAGAGTTGTTAGAGAGGATAGGCGAGGAACGGTTTGTTGAAGAGTGTAAGAAAACTGTTATGAAATATCATCGTCAATGGTTTGAAGCTGACAAGAAATTGGGTTTGTTCATAGACTACGACAAAGCCTACTGGACTCATTATGACAAGTATATTGAGCGAGAGTGGCAATACCTCAAAAGGGCTTGGGAACAAAACCTCCTCGGCGAAGGCTACTACGTTGTCGCCTACTGCCCCCACTGCCAAACATCCCTCAGCAACGCCGAAGTCGGCCTCGGCTACGAAGAGGTTGAAGACCAATCTATCCACTTTAAGTTCAGACTAAGCGAAACCGAAAACGAATACTTCCTAATTTGGACCACCATGCCCTTCACCATAATCACAGACATGATGCTAGGAGTTCATCCAGAGGAAGAATACGCCAAGGTCAAGGTGGACACCGAGGTATGGATTCTCGCAAGACAACGTGTCGAACCGATCATGGAAGAGCTTGGGATAAGAAGCTACAAGATTCTTGAAGTCATGACGGGCAAGGACCTCGAGGGCGTGAAATACGAGTATCCCTTCAAAGACATGGTTCCCAAACAAAGAGAACTAGACAAGTTGCCATTGATTCACACAGTGGTATGCGAAGATTTTGTGGACGTTGCCACAGCCACGGGCATAGTGCACTTGTCTCCAGGAAACGGTGAAGACGACTTTCTGGCAGCCCAAAAACGCCGCTTACCCATGTACGCGCCCTTTGACGATGAATGTCGATTCACAGAGGAGGCTGGCGAGTTCGCCGGCTTGTTTGCCCGAGACGCAGACGCAAGGGTTGTAGACGAACTTCGCAAAAGAGGACTGCTACTGTCCGTGAAAATCATTAGCCACGAATATCCAACATGCTGGAGGTCCCACCACAAACTCGTGTGGCTGGCTCGTAGAGAATACTTCCTCTGGACCGACAAAATAAACGACAAGGTTGTAGAAGCCGCGGAGAAAGTCAACTACTTCTACGAAGGCCCCAAAAACAGATTTCTCGCCTTCTTAAAAGAAGGAAAACCTTGGTGCATTTCTAGAGAAAGAGTCTGGGGCGCACCCTTACCCATCTGGGTCTGCGAAAAATGTGGATCCAAGGCTCTGGTAGCCAGCAAAGGAGAGTTGTTTGCAAGGGCGTTGGAGTTGCCGGGGAAAGACTTCGAACTCCACAAACCTTGGATAGATCGTGTGATACTGAAATGTGAAGAATGCGGCGGCAAAATGATGAGAGAACCCTTTGTGCTCGACTGCTGGCACGACAGCGGCGCCTCACCCTACGCCAGCTTCACAGACGACGAATTCAAAAAGTTTGTTCCAGTGAACTTCTTGACTGAAGCCATAGATCAAACCAGAGGTTGGGCAAACTCGCTCCTCCTTGAACACGTGATATTAACGGGCAAGCCTGAAGCTCCCTACGAAGCATTCCTCTTCTACGGTTTTGTGCTGGACGCGAAAGGGCGAAAGATGAGTAAGAGCCTTGGAAACGTCATAGAAGTCAACCCGCTGCTTCAAGACCGTTCAGCCGACGTTTCCAGATTCTATCTGTTATGGAAATGTTCCCCCATTGAGTCCATGAACTTTGACACCGAAGAATTGAAGGGACGCCCATACCAGGTTCTCAGCACCCTTTACCACCTCCACAGATTCTTCATGCAAAACGCCGAATACGACCGCTTTAACCCGCGAAAACACACGCTTCAACGGGCTAAGGAGAACAAGGCTCTGAAAACACCGGACCGTTGGCTCCTATCTAAGCTGCAAGGTATGGTGAAAGAGTTTACTGAAAAAGCCGAGGCTAGTGAATTTCACTTCGCCCTCTCTGAACTGGAGGAGTTCGTTGTCAACGTTCTGAGCCGACAGTATGTTCCCATGATTCGAAGAGA
>JACUTO010000218.1 GCA_014859755.1 Candidatus Bathyarchaeota archaeon | reverse complement strand
AGTCTGGAATGAACCAAATTAACTTGGAGGCGAAGGTTCTTGAAATCCCAAAGCCTAGATCCGTCATCACCAGGTTTGGAGGATTTGCCACGGTAACGAACGCAAGCATCGCAGATGAAACCGGAGTCATCCAGCTGCCTTTGTGGAACAAACAAATTGACGAAGTTTCTGTGGGAGACATTATACGAGTTGAGAACGCGCGTGTTGTAACATTTAGAGGCGAACGCCAGTTGAGGGTCGGCAGAGGTGGACAATTGAGCGTTGTCTAAAAAGGTGACTTATCTTTTAGGGATGTCTTTTGAAGTCCAATGAAGTCTCTCTAGGACCTAGTCAGCTTCAGGAGAAACTTAAAAGAAATTTCAAATGTCACAGTCTCAAGCATTACTGTTTCTTAGAGGAACCATGCAACTGTTTTACCATAAGTTTAAATAAGGCAATTCGTCAACTGATTGAACACGCGAGAATTAGAATTCCTAAGGAAATGCTAGTTCTTCGTTGACTATAAGAGGGAGGTGTAATTTGCTTGTCGTATAGAGAGCGCCGGGAGATGCATAAAGCGGTATGCGCCGATTGCGGCCAAGAATGCGAAGTTCCGTTCAAACCCGATCCTAGCAGACCAGTTTACTGTCGAGACTGTTGGTCAAAGAGAAGAGAATCGAGAAGACCTAGATATTAGGTTTCGTCGCGCCTAGTTTGCCTAACTTTTTTTGTTCCACCTATTTTTTCCAAGTTCTTAGCTACAGTGCACGCGCTACGTGCGCGCGCCAGAGGGCATCTCGTAAAACCTGAATCGCATCCTTCTCCTAATTCACGGAGGCTGGGAACACTTTTCTCTCAATTTTCTATGCAGAATCTTGCCAGTCGTTGTCCTCGGCATCTCAGAATCAGAAATAAAATCAACAGACTTGGGCTTCTTGAACCCAGCCATCCTTCTTCTACACCATTCAATTATCTCCTCTTCAGTCGCTGCCTCGTCATCCTTCAAAACGACAACAGCCTTGACAGCTTCTCCCCACACGTCGTCTGGCACACCAACAACCGCAACATCAAACACGCTAGGATGCTGAGACATTATTTCCTCAACCTCTGAGGGATAAACGTGCTCGCCACCAGTTATTATCATGTTGTCTTTCCTTTCAACGATATAGTAATAGCCTTCCTCGTCGCGTTTCACTAGGTCTCCGGCCGTGAAAAAAGCGCCCCTGAAAGAGCTTCTGGTTTTTTCGGAGTCTTTGTAGTATTCGTCGAACATCATTGGTCCCCTCGAATACAATTCTCCAACTTCGCCAACCGATACTTCATTTCCCTCCTCATCAAGAAGCTTGATCACGTCTGTTCCAAGGCATTCCCTACCCATGGAACCCAACTTCCTCAGCTGATCTTCGGGTCGGAGGATTGTCACAAGACCAGCCTCAGTGGAACCGTAAGCCTCGTACAACTCCACGTTGGGGAAACATTTCAGTATCTCCCTTTTTGTGTGACCCCGCACCGGCGCGGAGGAACAGAGAAGCTTCCGAACTGAGCTTACGTCATATTTTTTCCTCACGTCTTCCGGAACGTTCAGGATCATGGCGTAGTGCGTCGGGATCAAAGAAGTGAAACTTATTTTCTCCCTACTTATCACCCTCAAGAGTTCAACTGGGTTAAAGCCCTTATCTCGACCTACGTATAGGGATGCCCCGATGTATAGGAATAAGGGACCGTAAAAAGTCGAGTTGACGTGATACAGAGGCATGACGATCATTCCATAATCCTTCTCTGAAAACCCAAATTCGAAGGCCTCAATCAAATAGGAGAGTATGTAAGATTCGTGGGAGCGAACAACTCCTTTCGGTGTTCCCGTGGTTCCCGAAGTGTAAATTTGCATCCAAGTCTCTTTGCTGTCAACTTTCACTTCTGGAACCCTGTCTGAAGATTTTGCTATCAGATGCCCATAATTAGCATAGCCCTCGGGAGCCGTGCGACCCACCACCATGTAATTCTCGTCCTTGACTTTCTTGAAACTTGAACGAACCGGATTGATGACGTCGACAAAATCTTCGTAAAGTATCATTGCCTTAGAGTCGGAGTGGTTGACTACGTATTCAATTTCTTTTCCAACGAAACGCCAGTTAACAGGCACCGCGACGACGCCTATCTTTGCAAGGGCACAGTAGATTTCTACGAGTTCGGCGCAGTTGTAGAGCATAACCGCGATTCTGTCGCCTTTACGTAGGCCCATATTCAATAATCCGTTAGCCAGTCTGTTCGTCCTTGACTCCAGTTCGTGATACGTCAGCGCCTTTCCACGCCAGTCTTTAAGCGCCATTTTCCTAGGATGCTTCCTCGCATGCACCTTCAAAATTTCACCCATGTTCAACAAAACCAT
>JACUTO010000217.1 GCA_014859755.1 Candidatus Bathyarchaeota archaeon | reverse complement strand
ATTGTTCTAAATTCTAGAAAATTCTTCTGAAGGAATTCCTCAGAAGCTATTTAAGCGTTCAGCATCATAACTGAAGGTCTGTCCAAGGAGTCTTTCAGTCTTGCCTAAAGTCGAAGACATCTTAGAGTTGCTGGAAAACGGAAGGTGGCAGGATCTAAAGGAAATAGGAAAGAAAATTCAACTTCAAGACTTGGATATTACAAGTGTCGCAAAATTCCTAGCGCAATACAATTTCATCAAGCTAGACAAAGAAGGGAAAAAAGCGAAACTAGACGCTTCTACGAAGGATTTCCTCAAGAAAATCCGGCAACTCGAAGGCGAAGAAAAGCTCTAAGCTGTCATAAGCCCTTTTAGGCGGTCGTATGCCCGAAGCAGGCTCTGTCCTTTACTCGTGGTTTTGAAAAATCTTGGGTCCCTGCCCTTTTCCTTCTCTGAAACTTTCCTAAGGAGCCCCCGGTCAAGGAGAAGACTCAAGTAGGTCTGAAGTTGTCTAAAGCTGAGATTACAGCCGTACATAATCTGCGTCTTCTTTGCACCGCCAGCGGTCTCACGCAAAACGTCTGCGATAATATCAATCTGGCTTCGATGCGAACGAATAAATCTCTCCTCCGTCTCAACCAAAAGAATACACCGAGAAAGGATTTTGACTTCTGATATTTTTTATAGATATACCTCCATATTTAAACCTTCACAAGAATGCTTGCAACGGTCTTGAAGAAAAAGAAAAAGGAAAAGCTGCGTCAAATAATGATGCTGAAAAAAGTAACGGAAAACAGTTTCCCAGTTTTCCACCGCGATGGGTGAAAGATTTTATGAAAAAAGAAAATGCTTATTCAGGCGTTTACGTCAAGTTCAGGTCCTTGCACAGTCTGTTGTGATCAACGTTTTTCTCCATGAAGATGCTGAGGCGATGTTCATTGACTACCCTGGATAGGATTTTTGTGTTTTCGCCCTCCGTAATTATACTTTCGACTTCGCCGATTTCAAACATGGCTGACATGTCCTGTCCTGCTTCAAAGGCTGTGGCGGACAAGATCGCGTAGTCGATTATTTTTGTTGGGTCTTTTAGGTCTATGGAGGCTGAGTTTGGGCCTCTGAGAATGTATCCGATGATTCCCTCTCGACCCTTGATGCTCTGCAACTTTTCCTGCAAGATTTCAATATCGTTTTTGGAACTGTTTTTGGCAGACATGTGAATCCCTTCATGTTGACGCCGGTTTGACCTTTACTAACTCTCCCTTTTTCACTTCCAGAGTCTTGCAGACCCTTTCAGGTATTCTGATCATTCCCTTCCCTTTCAGTTTTGAATCGTTTATTTCCTTCACTCTGCACTGCATGGCCTCTCCGCCAAAGGCTTCTATCTCAACCTCGCTGATGCTTTTTTGGTTCAAAAGCTTGGCCCATTCCTCTAGGAGCTCTGTATCAATTTGCACGGAGTCGCCGACGAAAAATCCGCTGAGGGTGTCGACGACGAGTTGTTTTGAAGGTTCGGATTGGAGGGGGGTAGGGGTAGGGGCGATGGTCTCTAGCAACTTCAGAACTGTTGGAATTATCACACGTGTTACTGAATGCAGATAGGTTGTGTCCGCGTTTTCGGATGCTGCCAAGGCTAGGTACATGTCATTGACGCCGGATAGGATTACCTTGCCCTTTTTGCCGTTGACGTAGAAGGCTTTTAGGCTTCCGATCGCATCCGCTTTTTCTGCTACGTTTTGAAAAGTACTTATCGTTTTTTCCGTTGTTTCTTCGTCAGTTTCCGGGTCCCCTGTGGCTATCACTCTGTCCTTTGCAAAAATGAAAGAGCGCCTGACGTCGGGACATATGTTGTTGATTTCGGTCAGAGCGTTCTTTAGCGCGACAGCGTACGGATCGTTGTTCATTGTTTTTCACGTCCAGGCGGGTCTACGAGATCTTGAGTAGAATCCGTTCTGGCACCCCGTCGGTTTCCAACACCATGTACTTGAGTCCTTCTGTCTCTCCGATTTGGTCCACCCAGTTCAACGCTTCGCGGGCCTTTTGTAGAACCAAGAGTCTGTCCTGCTGGCTTCGAACAACCTCTTCGATGGCTGTTAGTTCATGGAACGGGTTAGCGTCTAAGATAACGCTCAGGTCGCCGACGGTTATCTCTCCCAGGGTGTTTTGAGCCGCCTTTTTGCCGGCCAGCTTGAAGACCACCTCGCGAATCTTTTTTGACCTTTCAGCCAGCGTTCGAATTTCGTCGAGTCTGCGCAGATATTCGCCTAGGACGCTCTTTGTTCGACTTATCTCGGTGTCCATAGTTTTCGCTATTTCAATCGCGGATTCGTATTCTTTTATTTCAACTACCATATTTACACCTCCAAGGATGATGAAAGAGGCTAGGTTCCCCTACCCTCAACTCTCA
>JACUTO010000216.1 GCA_014859755.1 Candidatus Bathyarchaeota archaeon | reverse complement strand
CAGCATCTTCTCTAAAAACCCATAACAATTTGCACCTTATATGAAATACGGAAAAGCTCAGCTCAATCGACCAAATCACTCGCGCGGGTCAAACGCTTAGGAACAAAACTACGTCTTCAGCTAAGACCCTGCACATCTAACGCACTGTTGAATTTCCAAAAGCAAAACTCAATCAAAAATCATTATTGAAAATATTTATTGCACATAGAAGTTTCAAAATAACAAGATTTAGTACATGTTCGATAATTCGACATAATGAAAGCCATGTCCTTCAGAGACTACCTACACGAGAAGGCAGAAGAATCAAGACACAACGAAACCCTAGCCTACCTAATGTTCCTAGCTGGTGCCATATTTTTTGTAGGCGGCATAATAGAAACCCTAAGCCTAACTGGAAATCCGGAATGGTTCCTGTTCATCCCATATCACACGGAACCACTTGCTGGAGCAGTTCTGGGCCTAGCACTGATAATAAGTGGTTTCACCCTCATAGTCTTCGGAATGGCCGCTGGGTTGAGCCGTTCCCGTGCCAGAAGCTGGTACATGCAGGAGCTCCGCAAAGCAACTTCTCTAGAAGAACTATCCCTAAAACGTAATAAACGCAACAAAAAGCCCCGCAGAAGAACGTAGAATATCTGACTTAGCCTGATAGGATATGGAAGATGTCCACTTCCAAGAGGATCATGATTGCGTTCATCAATAAGGTTACTAACGTGAGGTATATTAGAATTCTTTCAACTCTGTGTATCATGCCTAAATCCTGCAGTCTAAGAATACTATCCAGAGCATTACCATAAGAGTCGATAAGTGAAAGCTCCCGCGAAATGTCATTGATTGCATAGCTTAGCGTTTGCCTATCCATTTCAGAGGACTCAACGGCTGGAACTACACCCTCCCTCATATCAAGCATCATCCCCCTTTGAACCCACAGTACTCTTTCAAGAGTAGATATCTGCCGTTTCAGTGCGAAGACCGCCTTACTAATCCGTTTATCTCCAGGCTTTGCAAGAGCTCTTTCCTCTATCTCATCAATACGTTCTCTTAACGCCATTATCCCATCTAGATTCTCATTAGTCACTTCGTGAAAAAGTCTGCTAACAATGAAAGGAGAGAAAACGGAGCGTTTAAGTTTCAGAATACAATCCTGAAAGGTTTTCAACGTATTATCAATAGACTTAGAAGAGTCTGTACCTCTTACAGTTATAAACCTCTTTTCTTTGGCAAAAACGTAGATAGGACTCGTTTCCAGCTTATCCTTAAACGTAACCAATGGTATGGAAAGTAGAAGATAATCATTAATCGTTTCATATCGCGAAAAAACCTGTCGATTTTTGATTGCGTTTATTACTTCGGTTTCTTTGAGCAACTCAGCTATTATCTCTAGTTCTTCATCGTTAGGTTCCAAACAGTCTATCCAAAGCCAACTAGCTTTTTCGCTTAGTTTTTGCAATTCGTCCAAGGAATGTGCGTCTCTAGCCTGTAATTTATTTGATTTTGTAAGCGTGTATGTCCATATCACCACTATTCACTCCGTCAGATATCGATAAAAGCTAGAAACTGCTTATAAAGCTGTTTTCAGCAGCTTCAATGAAGGACGTTATTCTAGCAAATGTGCCCCCTGTATTTGGTGTGCGTCTTTTCTCTCGGAAACAGTTATCTAGAAAAATTTCCATGTTAGTCTTAGTGAAAAACAACATTGGATTTCTACTACTTACTCGATGCAAAAACCGAAGGCAGAATCGTTATACTCAGATTCTATCATGCTCGAACAGACGAAACATTGGAGATAAGAGACCCAGATTACAAACCATACTTCTTTCTTACATATCCCCTGTCCAAAAGTGATGAAGAAGGAATCCAAAACCTCTTCGGCGAAGTTGAAGTTGTAAAGAAACGCGATCTATTCACGAATGAATCAAAAGAATTAACCAAGGTCACGGTCTACACTTTAGACGCTTTCCGAAGAGCCAACAGAACATTTGAAAAAGTGTGGGAGACCGAAATAGAATACACTCAAAGCTACGTTTACGACCATAACCTAGTCTTCGGCGCACCCTACACAGTAGTAGAGAAACACCCAGTTTTGGTGACCAAAATATCTCAAGAACTCGAGGACAAGTTTGAAAACGTTTTTGCATACGCAAAAACCGCCGATCCACAGAAATATGCGCAGATTAAACATTGGTTTAATCTTCTTCATCAACCCGTACCCCAAGTTAAGCCTGAGCAGTTGGGTTTGAAAGAAGCCAGTTCTGAACGTCTCAATCATGCATTTATGTTGGCGAGAATGGTGAACATTCCGGTTACTGAAGCTTATCAAAGCCGAAGAGTAAGCGACTGGTTAAAATCCATGATATACGCTCACCTAAGAAAAAACAATGTTTTGATTCCTACATCAACAGAACTCAGAA
>JACUTO010000215.1 GCA_014859755.1 Candidatus Bathyarchaeota archaeon | reverse complement strand
GTCAAGTGTTGTCGACTGCTTGGTCAACGAACGTTTTTTCGCTATTCTTCTTCTGTTTCGAGCGCGCGTCTTGGTGGTCTATTCCGTCTTCCCAAAGTTCAGTTGCAGCATAATCCTAGGGTAGATGCGGACCCATAAACCTAAACTTCCGCGGTCGTTACAAGATAGGCTCCGAAAAATCACAATGAACAACATCATCCTCATCAACATCTCTACCTCAGTCCACACACTCAAATAAAACGCACTCCGTAGAAAACACAAACATACACGACTATATCACTCTTCTGACGTGGATCACTCCTAAGAGGAGAGGTTATCAGACATACCGCATGGTTTAATAGCCGAAGAGGAAATAACGTAGTGCCAATGAAACATGGTGATATCGATGAATGAGAGGTATGCTTTCATTATTATGATCAAGGAGAAATGGTGGAATGAGTTTCGCCGTCTAAACAGGTCGGGCAGAACGACACATTGTTACGTTCAAGGCGGCTGGGCTCCTCCTAAAAACGCTAAACTCCTCTTCTTCTATGTTGTTAGACCAATAGGCGAAATTCAAGGGTATGCCGAGTTTATTGAGCGAAAGGTTGGAAAAATGGAAGCCTTGTGGAAAGAATATCGTGACGAGTCCTGCCTCTCTGACGAACAGTATGATGATCTAATGCGAGGAAGACTGAACGTAACTTTTATTCGGTTTGAAAACTTGTGGGAGGCTTCTAAGCCCATTCCACTTAACAATATTTTAATGCTTTTAGGGATTAACAGAATGTCACGCAAAGGCTTTTACATAGATAAAGTGACTGCCGATAAGCTAATTGAGGTCATGGAGTGAAGACTGGGACCTGGTTAAAGAGATATCTAATGACCGGTTTGTATTAATGAAAAACTTCAACCAAAGTTGTGTTTCTTCTATTTGGCAATTGTTTTTATCCATTCTTGTATTTGTTTCATGTTGAGGTTTGGATTGTAAAGTTGTATGGAGTCACGGTATCTTGGCAGTTCCGTTATGGTCGTTAACGTAAACTCAAGTTTGAATCTATTGACTAAACTATAAAAAGCATCGATTTCAAACCTTTCTTTAATGATGTTTTTGCTGGGATTTGGGTCCAGTATGGCGAGTATGTCCGCTCTGTCTTTTGTTACTTTTCCGCGGAGTATTTCCGCTTTTGCCGGGTCCATTGTTGTTCCTCTGGTTTTTAGGTCGTAGGCTCTGTCTCTTGCAGCCTTTATTTTGTATAGAAGCAGGAGAGGTTTGCATGGAATGCAGCATATAGCGGCCTGCTTTTTATTCGCTTACGGAGAAGGGTAAAAGTTTTCTCGATAGGGTCGAGGGTGGTTTGTCGGTTGGTGGAGATAGAGTGATGAGGTTGCATAATGTGGTTTTTAAGTTTCCTGTTTTGAAGCAGCCCAGTAGGGCTGTTGATTGGCGTAGGGTTGCGTTGACTAATTGGACTCGGTTGGTGGAGGAGAGGTTGGGTCGACTTGAGAAGATGCAGTGGCGTCTAATCGTGGTTATGGAGAAGTTTGTGAAGGGCATTGAAGAACATAGAGCTCTGATTAACGAGGTTCGAGAGCTTGCCAAACAATTAAGAGAGATTAAATCGTAGCTGGTTAAGTCTTTAGGAAAATGTGATGGTAAATCCGAACTGACATCGACCTGTTAACTTTTTTGAGGTTTTTCACTTTGCGATTGTTTCCATGAGTTTTTTGATTCGTTTCTTTAGGGATGTGATTTCGCTGTGGCTTATTCGGTATTCGGTGCCTGTGATGTTTCTCCATGTTCGGTTGATGCGTTCTTTCCTTTTGGTTTGTAGGAATAGTGTGGTTAGTCTTGAGTTGATGTGGGGGCGTAGGTTGGCTTCATGAATGATCTGGTAGAGTCTCGATGGGGTTATTTGGTCATGGGAGTCTAGTATCAATGCTATGACGTCGACGAGGTCTTTGTCTCTCAGTGGGATGAGCTTCATGATTAGGAGGTCTTCTATTGGGCAGATTTGTGCTTGTAAGGAGAGGTAAGAGTTTTCCTCAAAGTATGTGGTTATTTTTCTTTTCTGTGAATTTCTGAAGAAGTTGGGTGTTACGGGGTAGTCGTACCCGGTGGTTATGTCATGGACTTTGTCTATGCTCATGTGGAGGTCTATCCATGTTTCATTTAGTTTCTTTGATCCGGAGAGCCAGAATTCGCCGCTTTTGTATTCGTAGTTCATATAGCGGAGAAAGCCTTTCATCTGTCCTAGGTCTTCGCGGATTGTCACGAAGTCTAGGTCTTTGGTGAATCTTCTGGGTTTTGTGTAAGCTCTGACGGCGTAGCCGCCGATTAGCACGAGTTTAAGGGTCCATTCTTTTGCTTCTTCGACGAGTTTCTTTAGGTCTTGTAGGCTTATTCTTTCTAGTTCGGTGTTTGATGTCATTGG
>JACUTO010000214.1 GCA_014859755.1 Candidatus Bathyarchaeota archaeon | reverse complement strand
TGCCGGAAACGATGATTTTGTCGCCTTTTCTCAGATTGGAGTCTAGAATCCAGCGAGAATTGAAGAGACGATGCTTCTTCACTTCAACGATGTTCCTTTCTAACGCTTCGTTGCGTTTTCCTATTCCAGAAATATTGATGACACATCCTCCTAGACCACTCTTCTCAACGACCTTCGTGTCACCCGTAATGATGTACACTTCAGCTTCTCTGCAGGTTTTTTCCATGCTTTCCAAAATTCTCTCCAAATCTGCTATTGGAAGACCTTCCTCTAACACGAAGCCCGACGTAAGAGCAAGAGGCTCGGCCCCCATCATCGCTATGTCATTAACCGTGCCCGCAACAGCCAGCCTTCCAATGTCACCGCCTGGAAAGAATATAGGCTTCACCGCATGGGAATCCGACTTCAAAACTATATCGTTGATTACCGCCGAATCGTCGAGGGCTTCCAATGGAACCTCAGCGCTACTCCCACCAAGGTGTCTCAGCACATACTTCTTGATTAGATCGTTCATGACGGTTCCGCCAGCGCCATGAGCCATAGTTATTCGTTCCATGACCAAGTTCTCCTTAAGAAACATTGGAGAACCGGTATTCTTAAACACTACCTAGAAAACGCAAACACCAAGTTCAATTTGACTTGAAGTTTCTTGTTTGTCAACTTGTTCTTGAGGCTTATGCAAAGCAACAATTAATAAGGTTTATAACAGTTTACGTCGCCTAATTCATTTCCAAACGGATATACCACGCAGTTGTTTGGGGTTGGGATAAAAAACGCCTATGAAACTGCTCAAAAACGAAACGGAAAACGAACTTGCGATAGAGATGATTTTACACGCAAAGCGATACTCCCTAACCTTGGACAAAACCAGATGCACGGGTTGCGGAATCTGCATGGAAATCTGTCCCCGAGAAGCCATTGAAATCAAGAAGACCCCTAAAGCAGATGGAGAAAAGACAAAACCTCCAACCATTGATATTAGCGAAGAAAAATGCCATTACTGTGGGATGTGCGACCCCATTTGTCCCTTCGGAGCACTGAAGGTAAGGATCGACGGAGAACACATGATACCCGTGATCAATAGTGAAAGCTTCCCCCAACTCATACGTGAAATCGAAGTTGACACAACTAAATGCGATTTGGATTGCGTAGACTGCGAAAAAGCATGCCCATTAAACCTCATCAAGGTCAGCGTACACGCTCCCAACGGAGAAGAAGTTACGGACATAAAGTCCAGATCCAACAAAGAAAACCTCACAGTTTCGGTGGACATAGAAAAAAACTTTTGTCCCTGCTGTCGGTTGTGTGAAATGAAGTGTCCCGAGGGAGCCATTCATGTAGAAAAAACATTTCACGGAAACCTTCGGATAAATCGTGAAAAATGTCCTGAAGGTTGTCAAGACTGTCTCGACGTCTGTCCGATCCCTGAAGCCTTGTATCTCTCGGACGACGGAAAAGTGTACGTTAATGAGTTATACTGCGTTTATTGTGGCGTTTGCAGGATCGTTTGTCCGGAGGAGGAGGCGTTGGAACTTCACAGAACCTACATACGTCACACGCCTGTTCATTCTGGAGCGTGGAACAAGGCCCTTGAAAAACTCACGTCTACCAAAGTGATGACGAATGAGTTGCGAACCAAAAGCTCAACTAGAGCTAAAGAATCCATTGGGAAAAGGTTTCTGTGGAGGAGGAAGTTCTAAGATGTCTGAGGAGCCGCGGATAGGGGTTTTCGTCTGCCACTGCGGCCTCAACATCGCTGGCGTAATCGACGTAAAAGAACTGACCGAGTACGCCCACACGCTACCCAAGGTGGTGATAGCTATGGACAACCGTTATACATGTGCTGACCCGGGGCAAGAAGAGATCAGAAAGGCAATAAAGGAACACAAATTGAACAGAGTTGTCGTTGCAGCGTGTTCACCACGCCTGCATGAACCAACCTTCCGAAGATGCGTTGCCGAGGCTGGATTAAACCCCTACCTTTTCGAGATGGCGAACATAAGGGAGTTTTCCTCATGGTGTCACCCAAGCACGCCTAAGGAGGCGACTGAAAAGGCGAAGGACATCGTTAAGATGGCTGTTGCGAAGGCAAGGTTGCTTCAAAGCCTCGAAACGATGGAGGTTCCTGTGACGAACAAGGCTCTCATTTTGGGTGGTGGAATCGCGGGGATAAGTGCCGCTCTGGACCTTGCAGACATGGGTTTCAAGGTGTATGTTGTTGAAAGGAGTGAAAGCATTGGCGGACATATGGCTCAACTGGACAAAACCTTCCCAACCTTAGACTGCTCGATATGCATCGAAGGACCTAAGATGGTCGATGTCTCCCGCCACCCTAATATCGAAATAATATCGTATGCCGACGTTCTCAGCGTGGAAGGTTTTGTGGGAAACTTCAAGGTGAAAATTCGGAAGAACCC
>JACUTO010000213.1 GCA_014859755.1 Candidatus Bathyarchaeota archaeon | reverse complement strand
GTCGGAGGACCAGTTCAGTTAACAGTATTTACAAGGTGCTAAGGTGCTTAGCTTCTCAAATTGGCAGATTATTCGCCCCATCCCGAAAATTTCATTATCGGCTTCAAAATCTTCCTGCCATGTTTCCACCGATAATACATCGCGTAGGCAATCATTGCACCAAGCCTTATCTTCCAATGCTCGTTCTCTGAAACGAAAACCTCTATGTTGCGTTTCCAGCATGTAGCTATAAGCTCCCATTGCAGCGGCGTTAAATGTTTCAAATCCATATGTCGCGCTTCTCTGAACATGCAGTCTTCTTCTGAAGTAAACAACAGGGGCACATAGAACACTTTGCTATGTCTCAATTTGTCTAGTAGCTCAAGCGTCGCGATCGTATCCTTCTCGGTTTCATCAGGCAAACCAATTATTAATGTTGCCAATGGCCAAATACGGTTCTCGTTCATGATTTCGATTCCTTTCGTCACGGTGTCATGCCATTCTTCGGGTTTGTATGGCAACATCTTGCCTTTCATATGTTCATTCATAAGTCGAATGCTTCCGGTCTCTATGCCGATTTCGACCGAGCTGTACCTAGTGCCATTTGTAACCCACCGCGATTTCTCAAGAAGAATCGGACCAATCTCTTCGACCATTTTAGGATCATAGACAACAGGTGCCAACGACGCATGAGCAGGTTGAATATACTTGACTCCAGGCACAGCGGCAATTGATTTAATTAACCTGACGATTGCTTCACGATTTGGCAGAAACTTCCCCTTAGATCGGTACAAGAGGATGTCTTCACTCGCTAAAATAATCATTTCTGTGCCATTTTTCGCGTTCAATTCCACTTCTTTCAAGATGTGTTCTAAAGGAAAGGAGTAACGTCTTCTCAACGTTGGAGAGCAGAACTTACAGCCGCGACCACAACCGCGTGTAATCTCTACGGTGCCAAAAATCGACGGATGCACGATACATGGAATTTCTTTCGGGTCAGGCGGCTCGGTTTCAACTACTGACGGAAGTTCCTCGCCATTGAGAGCCATGCGAAAAATTTTCAAAGCTGTCTTTTCACCTTCACCCATAACGATGCAGTCTATTCCATATTTCCTCTGTAACTTTGCCCTATGAATTTGCCAGGCACCTGGGCCACCAAGGATTATTTTAGCACCCCATTTTCGCAGAATTGGCTCATCTACTAGTTCTCTGAAATCAGCAGCTGCTATGGGTTCGCCGCCAAAGCCTACAAATGATGTGTAAGTTCGGCTGACGAAACCCGTTCCAGTCGGTTCCATAGAAGTTATTCCAATAACCTTTGTTTTCGGTCCCACAACCTTTTGCAGATTATTCGGATGCACTACCGCAACGTTTTCGGCGCCAAATTCCTTAATCAACACGGCTTCGATTTTTCGCGTTCCGTAAGGCGCATATTTGGCAGTGTCATCCCCATTGTTGGGCACCGGTGGGTACCAATACTTTCTCAGCAATCTTTTCGGAACAATGCCTGTTGGGAAACCTCCCGTGAATGCCCTAAAAGGATTGAGATTGAAATCGCTCATGTCGGTAGCGGAGCCTGTGAGAACAATGGGAACTCCCTCAACCTCTGATGGAACAACCCTTTTCTGCGACATAACCCGCAAATTTTGCAAGGTTACTTTAATAAGTTTATTGAAGCGAAAATCACAATAACAATTCGTTGCTTACCAACCAACCTTCACTTTGGACCTGAGAATACTTGGCAAGAAACTCGACGACATCAAAAGAAACAGCTTAACATTTCCTCATTTATTTTTGCTTTCGAATTTCAGGAGTTTGAGGGCTGCCATTTTTGCTCCGATTTCTGCGCTTGTCTTGTTTTCTCCGCTTCCTATTATAATGACGTCGTTTTCTTTTGGACTTAATTTGGATACAAGCATGTCGTGTACAGATGAAATGCCTTTGAAGACGTCTTCTTCACTGGAGGGCATAGTCAACTTGTTGCGAGAAAAAATCAGCGTGGTCGCTCCTAGGGCCCCAGCCTTAATCGCCGTGTCACGCTGTTCAACACCCCTCCTTACTCCATGAGCCGTATCCCTCACAAGAACCGCCATGTTGAAAGGCCCAACCGTCAGGGCACTGTTTGGAACCTCTATTCCTTCACTGATCTTGGACCTCAGATTAGAAAATAGTTTTTCACCATGCTCTGAAAACGTAATTCCGCGCCTTGAACCCTCAATTAGTCCTTCTTTTTTTAGGTGCTTTAGGAGGGTTCTTGTCGCGCCTTCTCCTAACTCAAGTTCCTTCGACAGCCTTATTCTACCCACAGTTCCGTAGGCACCGATTATTTCCAACGCCTTGACTACTTGGGCTTCATTAAACGAGGGCGCGCGTCCAGGCGCAATCTTACTTGCAACCCTTTCAATCACTTCTAATAATTCCAACTTTGATGATTCTCC
>JACUTO010000024.1 GCA_014859755.1 Candidatus Bathyarchaeota archaeon | reverse complement strand
ACGACCCAACGATAAGAATAAACGCGTGATTCCTTAGTCATGCAGTTTTGTTTGTCGTCAACGGTCGATAAATCTTTTGCTTTTCCCTCCACTTTAGTTAAAGAATATAAATAGTTACAGACAATTCTGAGAAGGGGATTTGTATGACTCGTTTAACTGGTGGCGAAATTCTGAAACGTTATCTCGTCCAAGAGAACGTTAGATACGTGTTCGGCGTACCTGGAGACCAATTATACCCTATCCTAGACGCCATCTACAAAGACAAACGCATCGACTTCATTACCATGCGTCATGAGGCAGCAGCGGCTCACGCGGCAGACGCTTGGGCACGGACGACTGGAGAACCAGGAGTCTGCCTCGGAACAGTTGGACCAGGAGCCGCAAACTTGGTTGGGGGAGTTTACCCCGCCTTCGCAGACAGCATTCCCATGATCGTGATTACCGCCCAGAATCAGGCATGGCGTTCATACCCAGACCACGGTTCCATGCAAGCCCTGGATCAAGTTTCGCTCTTTAAGGCAGTCACCAAATGGAACGCCCTTGTCTCCCATTGGAAACGCATTCCAGAACTTACTCAACAGGCCTTTCGTGCAGCCATATCCAGAAAACCGGGTCCGGTCCATCTTGATTTTCCCGCAGACGTTCTGTATCAAACAGGAGACGAAAACGATGTTAAAATCGTTCATCCCTCCAGTTATAGATCCATCGAGCGACCTCTCGGAGACTTTTCATTAATAGATCAAGCCGCCATGATGCTTGTAAAAGCCAAATTACCACTTATTCACGCTGGAGGCGGGGTTCTCCGGTCGGGAGCCTCTGAAGAACTCGTTGAACTCGCAGAGTATTTGCAAGCTCCAGTAACTACTTCCATGAGCGGTAGAAGCGCCATTCCAGAGGATCATCCCCTCTGTCTCATCCCAAGTTCCCCAGGCACTGGGGCTCTTGTTGCTCAGGTTGAAGCCGACGTCGTGCTTCTTGTTGGAGGTCGGCTTGGGGACATAGAAATGTGGGGGCAACCTCCTATGGCTTGGGGCGACCCCTCTCAGCAGAAGTTTATTCAGATAGACATCTCTAGCGACATGATTGGACTTAACCGTCAGGTAGACATTGGAATAGTTGGAGACGCAAAATCAACCCTCCGCGTCATCTTGGAAACGATAAAAAAATACACTCCGAGGAAAGGGGAGCGCGAGTCCCTTCAAGTCTACAAGCAGGTGGAGAAACGTTGGCTTGAAGAGTACGAGAAAACATCTCGGTCGGACAGCGTACCGATTCATCCTTTGCGATTAATAAGGGAGGTGCGGGAATTCTTTCCCAGAGACGCCATCACGGTGGTTGACGGAGGAAACACGGCTGTCTGGTGTTTGTACCTCAATCGAGTCTATGAACCAAATACATACCTAAGCTGCGTATCAGGGGATTCGGGGCATCTCGGAGCAGGCATTCCCTACGCCATCGCGGCTAAGCTGGCCGCTCCTTCGAAGCAGGTGTATTGCATCACCGGAGACGGCGCCTTCGGCTTCAACATTCAAGAATTAGAGACGGCGAGTCGCCTGAAGCTACCAGTCATATTCATAGTAGCCAACGACTTAGCATGGGGCATGATAAAATCCGGGCAAACACTGGTTTACTCAAAAAGACACATCGGCGTTGACCTCAGCGACATTCGGTACGACAAGGTTGCTCAGGCTATGAACTGCTATGGTGAAAGGGTGGTGGAGCCGTCCGAGATTAAACCAGCCCTACAAAGGGCAGTGAATTCTGGGCTACCCGCCGTGCTGGACGTGGAAATTGACAGAGAAGTGATACCTCCAGATTTTGAAGTTTTGGCTGCGGTATGGCTGGAAGGCTGTGAATTCCCTGAAGCAGAGGAACCTCCAAAAGAAGAAGTTCCCGTAGCAGTCGCAAGCGCAGGTAGCTCCTAGTTGGGTAACGATTCCAATCTTGCTAGAAATCTATGGTCCTGCCGTCAAAGGCGTAGGTGAAGAGTTTCTTTAGTTCTTCGCTGCTTGCCACCCGAGGATTAACGAAATTGCAGGTTGACATCTCGGCTTTGGCTACGAGTTCGTCTAACTTTTGACGGTAATCTTCCCACTTTATCCCCATTTCCTTGACGGTTAAAGGTTCACCTATCTTTTCCATGAGATCCCTGATAGCGTCCACGAGCTTCTTAACAGCTGCCTCAACCGACTCCGCCTCGATGCCAATGGCTTTCGCAATCTCAGCGTATCTTTCTCCAGCTTCTTTGACGCCAAATTCGATGGAGTATGGCAGGAAAACAGCTGTCGCCCTACCGTGAGGTATTTTGAAGACGGCTCCAAAGGAATGTCCCATGGCGTGGGCAACTCCAACCTGGGAGTTGCTGAAGGCTAGTCCTGCTATGGTGGATGCATTGTGTATCTTTTCCCTGGCTTCTTTGTCGTTCTCGTTTTCGTAGGCTCTTAGAAAATATTTAAAGAAGAGCTGTGCGCCTTTGATTGCCAGCGCGTCAGAGAAGTCGTTTCTCCACTGGTTAACATAGGTTTCCACGGCGGTAACAAGCGCGTCGATGCCGGTGTCAGCCGCAACTTTTTTGGGCACTCCAACTGGAAGCTTTGGATCAACTATGGATAGGTCAGGATAAAGCTCTCTTGAGGCCAGCTCCATTTTGAAAAGTTCCTTCTTGTCGGTGATCACGGCTGCCCAGCTGGCTTCTGAACCTGTTCCACTCGTGGTTGGGATGCAGATTAGCCTCGCCTTTTTTCTCAGTCCAAGTTCAACGAGGGGAGATACATCCTCCAGTTTGATGTCTGGTCTTTCGTAGAGCACCCACATGACCTTCGCCGCGTCCATGCAGCTACCGCCGCCTAAGCCTATTATCCAGTCTGGCGCAGACTCTCTGACCAGTTTGGCGCCCTCCATAACGTTTTCAGTAGATGGCTCCGACTCGACCCCGTCAAAAACTCCTACATCCATCCCAGCTTCCTTCAAATAATTTGAAACTATGTCAACATAGCCAAGACTTCGAATTGTGTTGTCCGTGACGATGAAGGCCTTCTTTCCCTCTAAATCCTTCAGAACTTCTAGGGCGTCTTCGCCAAAGGCAATTTTAGGACTCTGGAACCACCACATACGGCATCACCTAAGATTACACGAAAACTTGTTATATAAATTACGAAAGGGAAATTAAAATCCAATCATTTCAACCCTCCCATTCAATCGACACTGCGAAAAATCTATAGTCTGCCGAATCCACTAACGCTTAGGTGAATTCATGGACAAACCTTATTTCCGCTATTTCTTTGAGCCACAGTTAGAAAAACCAATTTTTGTTGAGGGGCTTCCCGGATTTGGAAACGTGGGAAAGATTGCAGCGCAGCTCCTCATCGAATTCACCCGTGCCAAAGTTTTCGCCGAATTATATTCCCCATCCTTCCCAGACTACGTGATCGTGAACAATGATGGAACGTGTCGTCCACCCCGCTACGAATTCTACGCAGCCTCGACCGAAAAGAACCAGTTCATTATCCTGACAGGAGATTCACAGCCTTCCCTAGAAGACCTATTAGCCCACTATGATCTGTGCGACCAAATCCTAGATTTTGCAGAGAAATACGGATGCAAGTTCATAGTAACAATGGGTGGAGTGCCCACACCACAGTCAGGAGGCGAAGTCTACGTAGCCGCTACCTCTGAGAAACTTGCTTTGGAAAACGTGGATAAAGGCGCCCTAATCTATGGCAAGGGAAGAATTATGGGAGCAACAGGCTTACTATTGGGACTCGCAAAAAAACGTGGATGGGAAGGCATATGCTTGTTGGGCGCAACAACGGGCATCAGAGCCGACAGAGAATCCGCCCTCTCCGTTTTCAAATTCCTAACGAAGACTCTAGGACAAGTGTGAAGGAAAGACTTGAGGCAGCGAAGGGAAAGCGTTAAGAGAGAAACATAACGTATTCATCTGCAAAACGTAGGTTACACTTGAAGGGATAGTCATGGCATTCCTTCGGTCATTAAAGAAGGGACAAAAAAGCTTTGCAAAGGCGTTGCTAAGGCTTTTTGCAGTCTTCCTTATCTTCGGAGGACCCACATACCTGCTTTACATCCTTGACAAACTGGAGGTCCCCAGACTTCTCGTCCTCCTCGTCGGTCTAGCCGCCTTCACAGCAGGTGTTATTCTCTTTACGTATTCCTCAAAAGAGGAAGGAAAGGTTGAAGCTTCTAGCTAAGGGCTTTCCTTTGCCTTCATGAACTCCAATCTTTCCCGTATTATTTGGTTAGCTAATTGGGGATCAGCCTTACCTTTTGTTGCCTTCATGAGTTGCCCCACTAGAAAGTGAACAGCCTTTTCGTCTAGGAGGGCGTCTTTCACAGCCTTTGGATTCTCCTTGAATACTCTGTCCGCCGTCTTTTTGAGGGCTTTACGGGAAGCTATCTTCACCAGCCCCTTTTCTTCAACGATTTGCCATGGGCGCCGTCCAGTTAAGACGATTTCAGGGAGAATTCTCTTACCGATTTTTCCGCTTATGATTCCCTCATCTATGAGCCTAATCAATTCAACGAGATGTTCAGGGGTGATTCTGGATTCAGGAAGCTCAAGGTTGTTTTCGTAAAGACAGCGCAGAAGGTCGCTCATCATCCAATTGCTGACTTCCTTTGGTTTATTGTACAATTTTACGCATCTTTCGAAAAAATCTGCAAGCGCCTTGTCGCTTACCAAGACTTCGGCGTCGTATCGGGGAATGCTGTAAGTGGTTGTGAAACGTTTTATTCGAGCCTCCGGCAGCTCCGGCATTTCCTCCTTAATTTTTTCGACGAAGTCTTTTGTGATTACGATTGGAACCAGATCAGGCTCGGGGAAATATCGATAGTCGTGTTCCTCCTCTTTGGTGCGCAGCGTGATGGTTATTCGACGTGTTTCATCCCAGTGTCTCGTTTCACGCTCAACTGCAAGTCCCTTTTCCAACAAATCTTTTTGTCTCATAATTTCGAAGGATAATGCACGCTCCACTTCTTTGAAGGAAGAAATGTTTTTGATTTCAACTCTGGTTCCGCCGGCGAGGGAAATGTTGGCGTCGCATCGCATGGCTCCCTCTAACCCTCCGTCGAATATTCCTAGATGTTCCAGTATGGACCGCAGTTTTTGAAGGAAGATCCTCGCCTCCTTCGGAGAGTTGAAGTCCGGATCTGTAACGACTTCTAGGAGGGCGATGCCTGATCGGTTGTAATCGACTAGGGTGTAGGGTGACTGATCAATGGGTCCTATGTGAACCAGTCTTCCGGGGTCTTCTTCCAAGTGAACCCGGCTAATCTGAATCTTCTTTCTTTTTCTGCCAACTTCGATATGGAGGGAACCGTCAACAGCCAGCGGAACTCCTCCTGCCCGGTCGTATTGGGATATCTGGAAGTTTTTGGGCATGTCTGGGTAGTAGTAATTTTTTCGGAAGAAGAACATACGTTCTGACACATTGCAGTTTAGGGCTAGCGCCGCCATCACCGCGAACTCGACCGCTTTCTTGTTGAGGACGGGAAGAGCGCCTGGTATTCCGAAGCAAACTGGACAGACTAGGGTGTTGGGGTCTTTGCCTCTATAATCTGAGGAGCACCCGCAGAAAAGTTTAGTTTTTAGGCTGGTTAATTGGGTGTGAACTTCTAGACCTATGAGAATTCTGTTGCGGTTGTTGATGGACATTTCTGTGATGATATCTTGTCTGCTGAATTTAGATGTTTTGTCTGTTTCTTCATACGAACAGATTTAGGAAACCGTGGCTTCAGAATTGAAGGTGGCGGGGCAAACCGTAGCGAGAGAGTTGGAATCTGATATATGGTTGGGGTAGTGTTTAAAAAAGGTGTCCTGGAATTTGGAAATAACATCGGGAAAGCAATAACGTACCATGACCCATGCCACCTCGGGCGTTATTCGGGGATTTATGAGGATCCAAGAGATTTGCTACAAAACATGCCGGGTGTTAAGGTCATTGAGATGCCTAGAAATAAGCAAAATGCTTGGTGCTGCGGTGGAGGAGGAGGCGTGAGAGCAGGTTTTCCAGGTTTATCATCCTTTGCAGCGTCTGAGCGTGTGAAAGAAGCGAAGGAAACTGGCGCTGAAGCAATCGTTTCATCGTGTCCATTTTGTTACATAAATCTCAGCGACGCGATTGGACAGTACAATGAAAAAATGGAAGTTTACGATGTAGTTGATTTGATCAATATGTCTATCAAATAGGACAGCCGCCAGTTTATTCACTACCATGCTTCGCCATCTTTTTTAGAGAACTTTGGGAACTCCTTTATGGTTTTGTGAATGCCAGAATGCCAAACCATGCATCTTTGGTCGGGAAAAACGCCGCCTAAGTTGCGCGCGCAAAAGCGCATCGAATTCTTGGAGACACCAAAAGACAGAACAAATGATCAAACTGTAAAGAAAGAATGTGAAGAAAACTTGAAAAGATGGACTGAACTCCCGTTCCCACAGTCACTAGAGTGGGTGTAAATAACGATGGGGAGGCCACTAAGCAACATCTAAGTTGGCTTTAGACAGAAAACTCCCATTCACACCAAATATCTTTGGGATGTTTCATCGGTGGACAAACCTTACAGAGTACTTTAATGTTAGGATTGAACTCCTTAGCAAAGCTTTCCAAATAACCGTACCTGACCTGTTTGCAAGGAAATTCCCCTAGCCCCTTCCTGACTCTTGTTCCCTGAGTTCTGCAGTCGGTAACTCGTAAGACTCCTCTGGTCTCCGTAGCCTCGATCTGTTTGTTTCCTTGATCCAGTGCCCAACTAGTGTTTCTCAAGAGATACATAAATGAAGCGATGTCATTTTGTTTTACGTCCAACATTTCTCTAAGATTTCTAGCTTCAATTCTGCCCATTAATTTCCAACATTCAACATCGATTCTCGTGGCGGCATCGGTACCAAATTCTTTCTCTATTCCCAAGAAATACAGTCCGTCTACTCTCCAAAGATTTCTGATGTGAAGAAAGAAAAGATCAAGCAATTTTTCTTTTGGCAGATTTCTTAACATCTGACGATCCTGTCCCATCTCTCGCCCCATCTCGATCACCTCGTAGATATTTTTGTTGGTTAATCATTTTATGTAAATATATGTGCTTGTTTTCGCCATGAATAAAAAATGCCTTATTTAACGGCAGCAAATAAAGCTATAATCTATTGTTACTCAAGACTGTAAATATTTTGAGTTCAAGAACTTTCGGATTTGCCTAAATTCTTGAGATGAATCGCTTATTATTTTCGGCGCTTAAATACTGATCCCAAATTACTTTTGCATTGAAATTAATGCTTTCATGGCTGCAGCAGAGGCATGTGCTGTAGTCTCAGCTATGTCCATTGGTTGTTGCACCGTTCCAGCTAAGAATATCCCTTTGATGGGTGTTTCTGTTGTTGCAAGTTTCGGATGCGTCACCATGAAAAAGCCGTCTTCATCTAGGGGAATCTTAAGTTTTTGTTCAAGGTCTACATGTGGTTCCAGTCCGACTTCTAAAACGACAAGGTCTGCCGTGATGGAGAGGAGTTTTGAGGTTGCCAGATCGTAAACGTCCATGGTTAAAGACTTGTCTGGGCGCTCTCGTGTTTGAGATGGTTGGCCGTGAACCAAATTGACTCCTGACTCCCTAACCTTGCGATAGAATTCTTCAGCCTTCTTGCCAACTGTTCTAATGTCAGTGTAACAGATGTGGGCTTCCGCTTCGTCTCCATACTGTGCCTTCAACAGATACGCATGTTTTAGAGCGGCTAAACATCCAATTCTACAGCAGTACGCATTGTTTTCTTCTTCCCTCGAGCCCACGCACAAAACATAAGCCACGCTCTTCGGCTTTACTTCATCACTAACCCTGACAATTTTTCCTTTGGTAGGTCCGCTGGGACTGCATAGTCTCTCATACTCCATTCCCGTTATCACGTTTCGGTAAACGCCATATCTGTATTGGCCAGCCTTCTCTGCGTCGTATTCTTTGAATCCTGTCGCAACGGCGATCGCATCCACATGGAGTTCGTTTTTTTCGTCCTTTTGCTCATAAATAACGGCGTTTTCTGGACAGGCGTCTCTGCAGGCGTGGCATGAGCCGTCTCTGAAGTAGAGGCAAGTTTCTCTGTCGATCAAGTATTTGGCTGGAACTGGATAGGGAGAGGGAAGGTATATGGCTTTTCTCGTTCTAAGCTTCATTTCGTATTCTTTAGGAACGTCGACTGGACAAACTTTTTCACATTCACCGCAAACTGTGCATTTCTCTTCGTCTACATACCTAGCCTTCTTCAACACCCTAACCTTGAAGTTTCCTTTGGATCCTGCAACTGCTTTGATTTCGGAGTAGGGAAGAATCTTGACGTTTGGGTGTTGAGTGCTGTCTTGAATTATGGGTTTCATTAGTTTTTCAGCGTCTTCCATGGTTGGGGAAATCTTGTGGAGAAGTGGCGTATGACCTCCCAAGCGAGGTTCCCGTTCAATCAAATGAACTTGTACTCCCATCTTAGCCAAATCAAGGGACGCTTGAAGTCCGGCTATTCCTCCACCGATTACCAGTGCGGAATGCTTACCAACAATCACTATCCAACCAACACCATACCATAGGATTAGGTTTAGAATCACCTTTATCCTTATAATTATATCTACGAAGTGCCTTCAGAGTAAGGAAAATGTTCTTTTTCTAGGAAACTTTTTAAACCGCAATAATCTTTGTCAGTTTCTTGGAATCGCGTAACATCTATCTGCAATGTTAATCGGGGTCATAAGCATGGTTGATGATGCGAGCATCACGGATTTGATGGCAACAAAAAAGCCGAATTTGGAGCTTCGTTCAAAGGCGCTGGGGAAAATCGGTGACCATAAGCCCTACGACTGTTTTCAGTGCATCCGATGCACAAGCGGATGTCCATCTATGAAGATGTTGGAACTTAAGCCCCATGAAATCGTGAGTCTCGTCAAGCTCGGGTTTGTAGAGGAAGTGATCAATTCCGGCATCGTATGGACCTGCGCCCAATGTTTAACGTGTAAAGAAAGGTGTCCTCAAGAAGTGGCGCCAGTTGATCTGATTCTTGCTCTGAGAAACCTAGCCGTGGAGATGGAAGCTAAAGTTCCTGAGGGCTACCTCAGAAATGTATCATCCATTCTCGAAACCGGATTCATCCTTAAACCACAGCCAACCATAACACGGAAGCTGGAAAAACTGGATCGTGAAAAGTTGGGGTTGCCCAGAATTCCCAAGCCCAACGAGAAATTCAAAGACAATTTCATGAAGGCTTTAGAAACTTTTTAGAGGTATGCTAATTGAGGGTATCTGCCTATTGGGGCTGCGTTATTCCCAACGTAGAGTACGCCTACGAAATGTCTGTTAGAGAAATTTTACCGAGACTCGGAGTTGAGCTCGTTGATTTAGAAAACGTTTCTTGTTGCGGTCTTCCTGTAAGAAGCGTAAACGCCTACGCCTCCCTCTATCTTTCCGCGAGAAATTTGGCTTTGGCAGAGAAAACCGGCCTAAAAGATTTGCTGGTTACGTGCAATGGTTGTCATCTCACACTCTCTGAAGCCATGCATTTTTTGAACCATGATGAGAAGTTGCGTGAAAAAGTAAACTCTCTACTCAGAGAAGAAGACCTTGAATACACGGGTTTCATTCGAATCTGGCATCTCATCGACCTATTGCACGACAAAATAAAAGAAGAAACAATACAGAAGTCTATGAAAAAGCCGCTCAAAAACTTGAAGCTAGCCTCCCACCCTGGATGCCATACCATCAGACCGAGCAGGCTTGGAAGAATCGAAAATGATCCAGAGAATCCCGGAAAAATGGATGATTTGATCAGGTTACTGGGAGCAACCAGCGTGGACTATCCAGAGAAACTCGACTGCTGCGGAGCCTTACTTCTATGGTCGCATCGAGACGTAGCCTTCACCTTTACTGGATTGAAGATAAAGGCTGTTCAGGAACAAGGCTTTGACGGCCTTGTCGTTTCGTGCCCTGCCTGCCATCTCGTGTTCGACGCGAGACAGAAGGCTGCTGGCGTCACGGTGGGAAGCAAACTCAACCTTCCAGTCGTGTACTATAGTCAGTTGTTGGGAACAGCCATGGGGATCGAGGAAGAAAAACTGGGGCTCCATCTAAACCGAAGTCCGGTGGATGAACTTCTAGAAAAAATGGGCTAACAAATTCTTATATATCACTACATGCAGACGCTCTATTCAAAGGTGAAAAACGTGATGGATTTTAGCTTCACAGAAGAGCAGGAACTGTTTAGAAAAGCTGTGAGAGAATGGTGTGCGAAAAACTTGCCTTTAGAAAAGGTTAGGGAAATCGACACTAAGCAATCGGTTCCTGACGAGATCACTAAAGGGATGGCTGACCTCGGCTTGTGGCTTATGACCGTCCCAGAGGAACATGGCGGAGCAGGAGCAGATTGGGTGACTGCTTGTATAGCTGCTGAAGAATTAGCTTATGCGGATATTACTATAGCAATCCCTGTGCATTTCTTGGTCGAAAGCAGTTGGGGCTTCGTTGCTGATAGATACTGCACGGAAAGAGTTAGAGAAGAGGCGATACGTCCCGCAATAAAGGGCGAAGCATTTGTAGGAATAGCTACGACCGAGTCTGGAGGAGGTTCGGATGTTGCTGCGTTTAAATCGACGGCGAGAAAGGAGGGGAATGAGTGGATCGTCAACGGAGAGAAGATGTATATTAGTGGTACAGAAGAAGCCCTAAAGCTTGGCGGAGGCTACTGGATAACTGCTAGAACAGCACCAGCACCAGCAGGAGCTCCCCATAAAGGCATGACATCCTTCTATCTTCCAATAAAGGCTCCGGGAGTTGAAGTAACCAAGAGATTCGATGACATGGGCAGAATGGGCATATCTACCGGAGGATTCTCTATGAAAGACGTTAGGTTGCCAAATGACTATCTCATGGGAGAGGAAGGTAAAGGATTCTACATGACCATGGAAGGTTTTGACCTAGCTAGACTCTTAATCGGAGCCACTTCTATAGGATGTGCTCAACGCGCACTTGAGATCGGAATGGAATACATCAAGGAGCGAAAAGCTTTCGGGCGACCAATAGGTAAATTCGAGGGAATTCAGTTTGAATTGGCAGACAATTGGGCAAAGCTGGAGGCCCTACGATCATTAGTTTACAGAACAGCTTGGATGGCGGATGAAAGATATAAGAGAAAGCGTTTCACATCCCTTGAAGTTGTTAAGTATATATCGGCTGTTAAGTTGTTAGGTCCGCATCTTGCACTTGACATCTTTAGGGACGCAATGCTGTGGTTAGGAGCTTGGGGATACACCAAAGAATGCCCACTTGAAATGGGATTAAGAGGGATCATGTCCTACTGCGTCGGAGCCGAAGGCGCCAAAAACATTCAAAGAATCGTTATCGCTAGGGAGTTGCTTGGAAAGGAGTTTATTCCATATAAGTAACTCTTTACCTCTCTTCTTTCTTAAATGAAAAACAGAACCAGAGAATTCAACTGATCTTCAGCAGTTTCTTCAATGCGGCAGACAATGCTGGAACTATTTCGTACAAGTCTCCTTCAATCATGTAGTCTGCAACCTCAAATATCGGTGCTTCCGAGTCTTTATTTATGGCAACTATGATTTGAGAGTCACGTATTCCGGCCACATGCTGGATTACACCTGAAATGCCGCAGCCAATGTATAACGCCGGCTTAATCTTATTTCCTGAAAGCCCTACCCAGTCTGTAAACCATTTCCGATCCTCGCATAGCGGTCTCGTGTACGCTACTTGACCACCTAACACCTCAGCCAATTCATCAAGGATTTTGAAGTCCTCCTTCTTTTCGACGCCACGCCCTCCAGCAACAACAACCTTAGCTTCCTCTATCTTCACCTTGGCGGCTTCGATTTCTTTAACCTCAACGACTTCTGTTCTAGGCTGTTCAAGTTCGACGTCAACCTTGATGATTTCGCCTTTCCTCTCCTTGTACTCCAGTTTTTCGAAGGCTCTGGGAGGCACGGTTGCGATTTGTGGTTTGGCGCGTGAGAAATGGGTGGCTACGGCGTTTCCTCCGTATACCATCCGACCCATCAAGAGTCGCTTATTCTCATCTATGCTTAAGTGGGTGCAATCTGGAACACAACCAGTCTCCAGCCTAGTTGCCACCCTTGAGGCTACTTCCTTCCCTCTCTTCGTTGAACCGATCAGAAGGATATCAGGTTCGTATTGTTTAGCTAGGCTGGTGAGCGCACTGACGTACGGTTCTGCGCGTAGGTTTTTGAACTGAGAATCTTCAACCATGTAGACTTTGTCTGCTCCAAATCCAATGAGCTCATTGGCTTGATTCTCAACGTTTTGTCCCAAGAGAACAGCAGCCAATTCTGTTTGCAGTTTATCGGCTAATTCGTTTCCTTTTCCAAGTAACTCAAGTGTCAAGTCCTTATTTTCTGAACAAACCCAAACGCCTTTAGGTTCACCCATTGTTTTTCACCTTCCTATAACTCCCTCTTCAATCAGAGCCTTGGCCAGTTCCTCCGCTACTTCCTCAACGGTTTCGCCCTTCATAACGATCTTCCTCCTCTCCACCTTCGGCGCCAGAACTTCGGTTACTTGAATTGCAGAGCCCTTTACACCAATCTTCTCTTCAGGTATGCCAAGGTCTCCCATGTTCCACTTGACGATTTCCTTTTTCGAAGCCTTCATGATAGCCATAAGAGAGGGAATCCTCGGCTCGTTAATTTCACCTGTAACCGTTAACAACGCCGGCGTTTTCGCCCTAACCGTTTCGTAACAGTCCTCTAGACTCCGCTCGGCTGTCACAACGTTTCCATCCAGACTTAGCTTCCTCACATAGGTTATCTGCGGAATCCCAAGTCTCTCGGCTAGGCGGGGTCCAACCTGAGCCGAGTAACTGTCAACAGATGCTTCACCGCAGAGAATTAGGTCAAATTCTCCCAGTTTCTTAATCACTTCAGAGAGAATGTATGAAGTTACTAAAGTGTCCGACTTCTCAAAGGATGGATCGTTCACGAGATAAGCTTTGTCGGCGCCCATGGCCAAGGTCTCTCGTGAAGTCATCGCGGCGTCTTCTGGACTAACCGTCACGACGACCACTTCTCCTCCCTGCTTCTCCTTTAATCGTATGGCTTCCTCCAAGGCGTTCTTGTCAAAATCACTTATTTTGCGAGATGCGCCCGCGGTAATGATAAGTCGCGTAGCTGAATCCACTCCTAACTCGGTTACATCAAGGGCCTGTTTGACGCACACAATTATTCTGGGCATCAGAAAAACTCCACAGCATTTACCATGCTTTACAAAACGAAAACAATTAAGAGTTATGGTGGAAACTGTTAGAAAAACCTATATGCCTTCAGAATTAGCTGGAACACCAGTCGCGTGCGCGCATTCATGATACAAACCCTTTGAGAGAACCCTTTATTCCAGCTCTTGTAAGCAATTCAGCCATCATGTCCTGTCTTATCCCCTCTGCTCCAATTGCAACATTTATCCCCTCGTCCAGTAGCATTGGTACCGGGGTTAGACCGCAACCCATCTCCATGTTAATTGATGGGCAATGGACAACGTTGGATTCTGTTTCCCGAAGGATTCGAAAGTCATCTTTGGTAAGTATCACACAATGCATCAATATGGCGTCCGGCCCCATGAAATTCATGTCATGCAAGAACTCAATAGGGGTCTTGTCATACTTTCTGCGAATTTCTTCAACTTCTCCCGGCGTTTGAGATATGTAGGTGCAAACCAAAACATTGTGCTTGTCGGCAAGTTCGCGGGCAGTCTCATAGGATTCCTTAGAACATGAAAATGGAGAAACTGGACCGATCACCACTTGAATCCTCCCGTCAGCAGCGCCATTCCACATTTTTATCTGCTTCGGAATCTCCTTGATGGCGTGATCCCTCGACTCAACTATGGCTTCATAGCCCATATCCATGATGCCTCTAACGAATACTCCTCTAATCCCAGAAATCTCGAAAGCTCGTATCACTTGGTCAGCTAATCCAGGTTTATGAAAATTGTAGAAGTGATCAGTGATGGTCGTTGCCCTGCTGGACACAGCTGGATTTAAGGTTTCCGTAATAGAAAACAACGAAAAACTAAAGGATTTCATAGCCGTCTGTAAGCCGAAAACCTGAGAAAATAACAGTTTTTAGGAAGACAACCGTGAGCACCCACGATTTTGCGCACCCGCGTGACAAAACTTAAAGTTTTTAAACAACGTCCTTGTATCTACAATAAATGGGAATCCAGATTCCACAAAGGAAATGCAGATTCTCCACCATAAGCGGGGTGGGGTAGCCAGGTGAACCCGCTGGGCTCATAAGCCCTGTTGGGAAACCCAGAGATCGGTTGTTCAAATCAACCCCCCGCTACCATCATTTGATTCTAGTTATCCTTTATTAACTAAATTTATGTTGTTTAGAATGTCTTCTGGCTTCGAACTAGCGTTGCTTTTTGCTTGATATAGTTGTGGAGTTTCTCGCCGATCTGTGGTGGAGAGGTCAAACGCTTGAACTAATTGTAGATACGGGTCCTTCGTATTCTTCATGGAAAGCTCTCACTTTCATAGGCCCACTTGTATATCCCATCGGTCTTTAACTTCCACGCGTCGCAACCTACTAATCCGTGAACCCACTTCCCAGTCTCTGCATCCCAATAATACCAGAACCAATACTGAAATGTCGCATAGTTTTGCTCTAGACTGTTAATTGACGTCACAAGTATATGTCCCGGTTCCATCATGGCATAATAATTATAGTTAACTACAGCTTCCTTTTGCAATACATCGAATAGGGTGGATCCCACAGGCATCGATGTAGCGTTAAACCAAATCACGGTTCCATTGCCATAATCTATACATAAATCAACCTTCAACTC
>JACUTO010000023.1 GCA_014859755.1 Candidatus Bathyarchaeota archaeon | reverse complement strand
GTCATGATGATAGCACTCATGATAGTTTCCATAGGAGCAATAATGTATAGCGCGGGAACCTACTACAGATACGAGCAGTGGGAAGAATATATAACATTGGTAGAACACGTAAGACTCAACACAATTCGCCTAGTAGAGATAAGCCTAGCCAACTACACAGCACCCGGAAACAACTCTACCTCTATCTTAAAGGATAATTTGAACCAATGGCAAAACGACCTAAGAAAAGCATACCCTGGCTATGGAGTTGTCTTAACATATAATTTGGCCGATGGCACAAACATCAATTATTCCCAAGGGTTAGCTTCTCACTGGAATGCAAATGCTTCTTACTCAGCAGCAAACGCCACCTTCAACCTCAACATAACCTCCATAGGATTAACAGGATACAAATTCATGGCAACAGCGTTCCTAAGATTGACAATCCTCAACGTTACCACCTCTACCAACGAGATCACCGTAGCTGTAACAGGAGAAGACGGAATGCCCATAACCGACCTAAAAAAAGACAACTTTCAAGTAGACGATCTCAATATAACAAGCGTTACCTCAAGCTACGACCGAACCTACCTTCTTGTTTACATAATAAAATGTGACGGATCCATTCCCGCACTAGTTACAGTAACAGTCCGGGACCAACGAGGCATACAAGTAGTCGCCAAAACGTAATCACAACTCTCACCTACTATTGCAGCAAGTTAAATCATCTTGCAATGGAGGCCTCGCTACGAGATGGAAAAATACGAAGCTTCAGGAATTATTGTTCTTTTGATGGGCATAGCTCTCCTAGTGACAACGTTCGTTGACGCCTACCTGTTTCTAACGGAAGACGTCAGCATCCTGCCGGTACCCAACCTCATAGCCGCCTTGGGCGAGGCTTTAGCCCCCCTCATAGAAGCCTCGATCCGAATGATGTACCTCGGCGTGATGGGTTGGATCGGCTCAACGATAACCATGAGGGGAATAACCGTTCTCTTACAAGTCAAACCGGAAACAAAACCAAAGACGCCGAAGAAGGAGACTAAAGCAAAAGCCGAGCCAAAGGATTTGGAAGAAGCTTGGGAAAAGGCTTTGCAAGAGGCTAGACTAGAAGTTAAATCGGCTTAACGCTTGAATAACTTTGTTATCCCTTTCTTTCTAAGCTTTTGAGGCGTTTTTCATGCGGGACCGCCTCGCCCACAGCCACAACATTCCGTAGGTCGTGATGAGGGATATTTTGAGGAAGAAAAGGATCCAGAGCAGTTGGGCAGCGTTCATTTATCTCACCGATCAAAGGTATCATCGGCATTCCTTAAAAACTAAGTTTCGACAGTGGAATATGTCTGTTGAAGTAATAAGCCATATATTCTGACCGTGCTAACTATGGTTTGGAGTTGCCGAAGAGAGAGAGGAGTTCGGTTTTCACTGGGAGACGACGCCTAAATCGTCGCCCCCTTTTCCTACACCCGCGAGACCAAGATTCAGTTCCAGCCTTAAGTCAACTGCCAAGAAATGTAAGTCGTCTGTCTCACGATTAGTTGATGTCAACCACTTGTACAAAGATTGAGAGAAAGATGATGCCTCGCGCGCGATATACGGACTTTCCAAATACGTATATAACATGTTAAGATCGATCTCGGCAGTTTTTTGGTGTGCACTAGTGACTTCTTAATCAAATTAAATGAACTTTCTTTTCAGCGTCTTGAACCTAGGTTTTTGCACTCCTTGAACATGGCGTGCCACTCGACTTGTTTCAAAATAAATATTTGAACTACTACGTGCAATATACGTTATTTCAATGCGCTCTGTGAGGATGGTTCATTGCTCCCGTATGCACCGTGGCTTTGTTGGCTCGTTCCGTTGATCGGGTCTGTGCTTACGCCACTCTTTGCCTTAGTGCATCGTAAGCTGAGAGATTATGCGCCGGTGGCGTTTGTTGGGGCTAGCGTCGTTTTTTCGCTGTCCATGATACCCGACGTTTTCACAGGAAAGGCGGTCGACTGGGTTAGCGGGGAAGCGTTGGGCAACATTCCTCTTGATCGACAGATTCCATGGGTCAGTTCTCTCGGCGTAAATCTAGAGGTGCTGGTCGATCCATTTAACGTACTTATGGCTGTTGTGGTCAGTAGTATAGGCCTCTTGGTCACTCTCTTCTCCGTAGGATACATGCGTAGGGACCCCAGCCTGACCAGATTCTGGTGTCTCATCCAGCTTTTCATCGCTGGATACTTAATGATAGTGATAGCGGATAACCTCCTTTTCATGTTCATTGGTTGGGAAATTGTCGGGGTATGTTGCACCTTCCTTGCTGCCTTTTGGCATAAGGATCCATACAAAGCTCACATAGGCTTAAAGACGTTCTTGGTACTTCGTGTCGGAGACGTTTTGCTCTTGGCATCTATCTTAATCATGTACTTTTATTCCGGCACCTTCAACCTCACGGCTCTCGGAAATAATATTGACTGGGCGGGTTTATCAGGTTCTGGTTTGCTTTTTATTACAGTCTTTATGTTCTTTGGTGGGGCTATAGGGAAAGCAGCTCAGTTTCCTTTGCAAGAGTGGCTACCGGATGCGTTGGCTACTTCTCCGTCTTCTTTCAATGCTGTAACTGAGTGCTTGGCTGGTCCTTTTCTGATGGCTAGAGTGCTCCCAATTTTCCACGAAGCTTCAGGATACGGTGGCATGGTTAGCTTCTTTTTAGTCATGGCTCTTGTAGGCGCGCTCACTGCGGTGATTAGCGCTCTTATAGCGGCTACTCAAATTAACATATTCAAAGTTTTGGCATATTCTGTCTCAAGCATGATCGGATACATGATGGCTGCTTTAGGCTTAGCAGGGTTGATGGCTGACTTAAGCTGGGGATATTTAGCTGGCACCTTCCTTTTGACTCTGGACGCCTTTGTCTCAGCGCTACTTTTTCTCACCGCGGCGTACATTTCCTATGCAGTTGGTTCAGACAATTTGCATCATATGGGCGGATTCAAGAGTCGGATCGCGCATAGGAGCATGGAGGTGGGAGCTCTTGCTCTAGGGGGTATACCGCCATTAGGTGGTTTTTGGTGTACAAACTGGGTTCAAACGGTTGCCTTGGATTTTGCAGGAGAGGCTGGTACAAAAGGCCAATTTTTGCTTATGATATTGGGATATGTAATTTTTGCTCTGTTGATAATCGGAGCTGGAATAACTGCCTTTTTCTGTCTTAGAATGATGGGTCTTGTTTTCAAAAGGGGAGGTCATAAGTCTGAAGGAAAAACGGTAAAGAAAATCCCCTCAGTAATGCGTATTTCGCTTGTCGCCACTCTCGCAATAACAATGTTCCTAGATTTTCTAGCACTTCTTTTAATCCCTAGCTTTAACAGGCTTCTTCTCCACCTTCCTTTCTTACGGACACTGACTTTCAGCAATATTGTCGATGTTCTGATATACATTGTTCCTTCCATAAGTACGGTCTTAACGTGTGTGGCAGTAGCGGTTGGAGGCTATCCTGCATACCAGCTATACATTGCGCGCCGACTTGATCCAGTCAAATTAATTGAGGAACACCGATTCTTAACGAAGGCTCACGATTTTCTATGGAAGCGATGCTACATCGACGCGCTTTACCATAAGGTCGCGGATGGAACAATCACGTTTTCACGAAGGGCTTATCGTTACGTCGAAATTTCAGTGATAGATCGAGCCAATTATGCTGTTGCAAGTTTCCTTAAACGGCTATCCCAAATCATGTACAAGTACCCAGAGCTCAAGGGCATCGACGCGTTAAACTATTTTATAGCCAACCTTGTTGCATCATTTTCTCGATATTTCAGAAGGATCCACACAGGAGTGTTGTCCTACAATATGCTAATGGCTTTTATTGGAGCCGCGTTACTAATAGTTCTGCTGTTCCTATTTGGTGGGTATATTCCCTAGGAGAAGTCGACTTGATTCCCCACGCCCCCCTCTTGGCAGTTATTCTCCCCATAATCTCAGGAGTCGCCCTTTATGTTTTTGGAAAGCGTGTTGAGAAGTATGCCGGATGGTTAGCGACAATAGCGGCCTCGCTATCCGTTCTAATGATTTTTTCCATGGTGACGGACCTCATTGAACGAGGCCCCATACACTTTGCATATGCGTGGATCCGTACACCATCAATCAAGCTGACTTTGGGTTTTTGGGTTGACATGATTAGCTTTCCTATTGGATTAATTGTTGCAGTTGTCAGTGCACTCTCGTGTTTTTACTCAATCAAGTACATGAAGGGTGAAGGTGGACAAGCGGGCTATTACGCAAATCTATTGCTTTTCATGGCAGGCATGATCGGAGTAATACTTTCCGCGAACCTCCTGCAGTTTTACCTCTTCTGGGAGTTGATGCTGGTTCCATCCTATTTCTTAATAACTTTTTGGGGGACATCAAAAAAGAGGTTAGCCATCGGGTTCAAATACTTCATATTTACACATTTCGGGTCGCTTTGTATGCTTCTTGGAATACTATCCATCTATGTATTCACTGGCACCTTCGACCTCGCCGAATTGCCGCTTGCTGCCATCGCTATCCCTCAAAGTAGCATACTCCCAGTGTTTGCTCTGTTACTGATTGGTTTTTGCGTGAAAATGGCGCTCTTTCCAGTTCATACGTGGTTGCCTGATGCCCACGCTGAGGCCCCCGCGCCGATAAGCGCGATGCTGTCAGGCGTCATGATTAAGTGTGGCGCCTACGCCATCGCAAGGATTCTTCTTTCCGGGTTTGGTCAAACAGTAGTGCAGACATCAGATGTCTTGACGGCTCTTGGGGTTATCACAATGATTTACGGTGGACTGATGGCTCTTGCGCAAACCGACATCAAACGGTTACTGGCGTACTCTAGTATTAGCCAGATGGGATACATCTTCTTCGGACTTGCGACTTGGCTCCCTGACGCGACACTAGGGGTCACGGGCGGGCTCTTTCATGTAATCAATCACGCCGTTTGTAAAGCCCTTCTCTTCATGTGCGCTGGCGCGATCATACACCAAACAGGAACGCGCAACATCAAAAAGCTGGGAGGCTTAGCTGGAAAGATGCCAATAACTTGTATCGCAGCCTTCATAGGCGCCTTATCCCTAGCCGGAACCCCACCTCTAAACGGTTTTTGGAGCGAGTGGATGATTTTCTCAGGTGGAATCTCCTCTGGAAAGATCCTCATCACCATCGTCGCCGTGATCAGCACCGTAATCACTGCTGGATACTACCTGTGGTTCATCTGGAGAGTGTTCTTCGGAGCTACCCCTAAAAAATTAGAGAACACAAAGGAAACGTCTTGGATGTTGCGTATTCCAATAATTGTGTTGGCGGCTACTGCTTTCGTGTTAGGGATCTGGCCTGATCTCGTATTAAGGTTTATAGCATAGAGCCGATGTATCTCTGCACATCTAATGCTGCTTGAGCAGCCCGCGAAGCCATGGTGATAAACGGTCCTGGATAGACTCCAATTAAGACGCAAAGAGCGGCGAGAACGAGGGTGGGAATGAGCATAGATGCCGGAGCCTCTGTTGCTTTTTTGGACACCGCCGTAGGCTCATCTAACAAGATCATGCGAATAACGCGGATGTAGTAGACGACCGAAAAGACCATGTTGGCGAGCATTAAGGCTGAAAATAGAATCATTTCGGCTTCTATGCCTGCCGTCACGATCATCCACTCGCTCCAAAAACCATTGAATGGTGGAATGCCCGCGATCGCAAGAGCGCCGATAGCAAAAAACATGCTGGTCAAGGGCATTGTCTTCCTTATGCCCCTGAGCTTCCGGAGATCCCGCGTTTTCACTTGATGAATGAATGACCCAGCGCAAAGGAAGAGGAGGCCCTTCATAATTGCGTGGTTCATAATATGGAACAAGCTTGCAGCTATTCCATACTGGGAGGTGATTGCCCATCCGAAAATAATGTAACCCATTTGGGCAATAGTGCTGAAAGCGAGCAAACGTTTGAGGTCATTTTGCAACAACGCCATTATATTACCGCCAAACATCGTGAAAACTGCGAAAACGGCCAGCGTCATTCGCCACGTTGGTTGCGTAAAACCAAAAACGAGAAGAAGAATACGGAGGAGGGCATAAGCACCTGTTTGCACCATGACACCAGAAAGCACAGCGCTTATCGGGCTCGGTGCGGCTGAGTGGGCGTCTGGGAGCCACGTATGGAATGGAACGATGGCCGTCTTGATCCCGAAGCCAACGATGATCAACGTCAACGTTACGTACAGCCATCCGTCAGGTGTAGCGTTGTTAAGGCTGGCTGCGAGACCTGCGAAGTTCACCGTCCCAGTCATACCGTAGAGAAACGACATGGCGAGGAGAATGGTTGCACTTCCGGCAGCGCTCATAATAAGGTATTTAAACCCAGCTTCTATGGGTTCCCACCTTTGCTTTCGAAACGCAACCAAAGCGTAAGATGTGAGGCACATGAGCTCCCAGAAGACAAACAGCGTAAAAAAGTCGCCAGCGAAGACGACACCCGTCATGCCAGCGATCATGCCTAAGAGGAGCGTATAATATTCTGTTAACCCAGTGTCGTGTTCCATATACTTAATCGAATAGACAGCAGCGAATAGCCCACTTATCGTGTAAAGGAACGCCATAAAAACGCTTAGCATATCTATTTTGAGGCAGGCTGCCAGAGGGGGATTGAAAGGGTGTTGACCAACGATCAGGACGACGCCTTTCTCAGCTACCTCCCTGTACAATTCATAGAGGAAGTAGGCTGTGACCGAGAGTCCGAGGGCAGCATAGATGCCATGAATTTTTCGATTCTCCTTTTTGTATGCCACCCACCCAATCACCGGCGTCGTGATCATGAATATGAGGAGGACATCCAAAGGCTTGGTAAACATGCTTAGACCGTCACCACCTCAACCGCCTCAGTTTTCGAACGTCCAATGTGCCATAATGCCTGTAGGCGTAGGTGACAATTGTCAAGGCTACGGCAGTAACACATCCAGCGAACACTATAGACATGATCGCAATGGCGTGACCGAGCGGATCTATATGACCCGGTGTTCTGTACGCTGAAAATGCGATGAAGGTTAGGTTGGCGGCGTTCATTAGGATCTCAACTCCGATGACAAGTCTGATCATGTTACGCTTTGAAGCCAGACAGTACATGCCAATAATGTAGAGGGCGACAGCACCCGCGAGGTAATAAACAAGCGGAATCATTTTTTCTCCTCAGCTCTTAACACTGCCACACAGCAAGCAGCCGCCGCAAACAAAACGAAAGCTTGAGCAATCATGTCGATCAAACGATAAGTCCATAGGAACTCGGTTGTTTCGATTTCAACAGGGTCCACGTGATCGAAGGCTGGAAATTCTGACCTAACGACTAGCGTGGAAAAAATTAACACGGCCAAGACGACGGCTATTAGCCCTGCCACTCTGATCCAATCAATTCTCATTTTATGGCTTCTCCTTTCTCGCCGTTAACATAACGGTGGCTATGAAGAGAACCATCACAGCCCCTGCGTAGACCAACAGCTGAAAGACAGAGACGTACGGTGCGTCGAGTAGCCAAAATAACGCCCCTATGGTGATGCACATCCCGCACAGGGAGATAACAGCGTGAAGCATGTCCTCTAGTTCAACGGTCAACAACGCCAGCAAAACCGTTAAAACTATCAAAGCAATCTGCAGTAGATCATTAAGCGTTAAAGCCCTCTCCCGTCATCTTTGTATCAGAAGAGTTTGAAAGCCCCCTTTTAAAAGACTTTTCAACGGAGGCCACGAATTTTTAAAAAGTAAACCTAAAAACGTTAAATACAGTGCATCTTTAGAGATAAGTCAAAAGGTCAGTGAACAGATGCAGACTGACTTATTGATTTCCTTGCCCTTCATCTTCTTCCTATCCATAGTTGTTGGGTTAATCCTTTATTTGGTGGGGTGGATTATTGGAGCAAAGGGTGAGAAGACCGAGGGTAAGGTTGCTCCTTACGCCTGCGGCGAAGACCTCCCTCCAAGCAAGCTTCAGGTGGATGTTGAAAGATTCCTCATCTACGCCGTCTACTTCCTCATCTTCGACATCCTCGCATTCATTCTCGCCACATCACTTAATACGCCAGGTTATTTTCCAGCCATCTACGCGACCATCGTATTGATGGCCATCGTCATTTTACTTCCATTGTGGCGGCGGGGATAGAATGGGTTTATTCAAGTGGGCCCGAACCAGATCACCCTGGATCATCCACTTCAATACAGGGGGTTGCAACGCGTGCGATATTGAAGTCATGGCCACCCTAACGCCTAGATTCGATGTTGAACGGTTTGGAATAATCATTCGGGGCAGTCCGAGACACGCGGACATGCTTGTTGTCACAGGCCCGGTGACAAGGCAAGTCAAGGACAGAGTCGTTAGAGTATATGAGCAGATGCCTGAACCTAAACTCGTCATCGCAGTCGGGACCTGCGCAATTAGCGGTGCCCCTTTCATAGGTTGTTACAACGTTTATGGTGGTATAGACACGGTGATTCCTGTTAATGCTTACGTTCCAGGATGCCCGCCGAAGCCTGAAGCTATAATCGACGGAATCGTAAAACTCATTCCGAAATTGAGAGCCGAATGAAAATGACAAAGGAAATAGTGAAAGAAAACGAGATCGTTAAAACAGTGAAAAAGGCTGGTGGAAAGAACGTTCTGAAAATCGAAATTCCCCGTCCTCGCAGAATCTTCATTCTTATTAACAAGAAAATCTTTGAAAAAACAATTCGCTATTTAACAAAAAAGATGGGCTTCTCTCACCTTTCGACGATAACTGGCGTTGATGTTGGAGAAGAAATCGAGGTTATTTACCATTTAAACTGTGCTGGAACAATTGAGCTTTCGCTAAAAGTTCGGGTGCCGAAGGATAAACCCGCCCTGCCAACCATCACCAACCTCGTACCAGGCGCTACACTGTATGAGCGGGAAGTCCACGACCTCTTGGGGGTCACATTTGAGGGGCATCCAGACTTGTCTCCCATAATTTTGCCTGAGGGATGGGCACCGGATGTCTATCCGTTAAGGAAGAAATGGACGATCGAAAAAATTCAAGAGAAGGTTACGAAGGGAGGAAAGCGGTGATGTCTTATCCCACTATTCGTGTTCCATTTGGACCACAACACCCTGCTCTAAAGGAACCTGAGTATTTCATGTTTGAGGTTGACGGTGAACGTGTTGTAGGTGTCAAGCCACGTATTGGTTATGTTCATCGAGGAATCGAAAAGGCAACAGAAGACCGAACATTCATTCAAAACCTCTATCTAATTGAACGAATATGCGGAATATGCTCGCACGCCCACACGACCTGCTACACTCAAGCCATCGAGGAAATCTTAGGCGTTGAAATACCTCCTAGAGCCAGGTTCATTAGAACGATTATCGCGGAGCTTGAAAGAATCCACAGCCACACCCTCTGGATTGGATGGGCTGCGCATGAAATAGGTTTTGAAACGCTTTTCATGTATTTTTGGCGAGACAGAGAAATAGTTATGGACTTGCTGGAGCTGATTTCCGGAAATCGTGTACATTACGCAATGAACACCATTGGAGGAGTGAGAAGAGACATAACACCAGAAATTATGGAAAAAATCAGGAAAGGACTTGACGCCCTAGAAGAAAGAATGAATTATTACAAGAAAATCGCGATGACCGAACGAACGATCTTGAAAAGAACAACTGGAATTGGGATACTAAAGCCACGAGACGCCCTAAGACTCTGTGCGGTTGGACCAACTTTGCGTGCAAGTGGAGTCGAGCGTGATGTCAGAGCGGATGATCCCTACGTTGCATACGATGAAATCCCATTTAATGTCATAACCTATGACGGACTAGACGTTTTGAGCCGACTTCTAGTCCGATGCGACGAAACCGTTGAAAGCATAAGCATAATACGTTACGCCTTGGATCATCTTCCAAACGGAAAGATTAGAATCAAGGTTCCAACAAGGATACCTGTAGGAGAAGCCGTTAGCAGAGTTGAGGCACCACGAGGAGAACTTATCCACTACGCAAAAACAAATGGAAAGACAAAGCCAGAACGATATAAAGTCAGAAGCCCAACCTTGGCGAATATTCCGTCTCTCTGTAAAATGCTCGTCGGAGGATACATTGCTGATATACCAATTGTTTTGGCTGGAATAGATCCGTGCTTCAGCTGCACTGACCGAATGGCATTCATTAAAGTAAACAATGGCAAGCAATGGATTTGGAGCGGCGAAGAATTGAGGAGGTACGCGATTAAATGGTACCAGAAGGAATAGCGGCGCTCCTAGAAATTCTCCTGTTTCCTGGTTTCTTCTTTCTCATAGCATTAGCCTTCTTCTATGAGTGGGTAGACAGGAAGTTCCTTGGCAAGCTACAAAACAGGTACGGTCCGCTTTACACAGGCCCTTTAGGTCTACTTCAGCCCTTCGCGGACTTCATTAAGTTGCTCTCTAAAGAGGACATCACACCAAGAGCAGCAGACAAATTCATGTTCAGTTGCGCACCACTTTTTATCCTTTCTTTTCCTCTCTTGGCGTTGTTCCTCGTCCCTGTCGCAGGTTTAACAGCCGTCATCAGCTTCGAGGGCGACCTAATTTTTCTGATGTTTTTGTTCACCTTGATAGCCATAACCGTTTTCATCGCTGGCTGGAGCTCAGTAAACAGGTTTAGCACGATCGGGGGCGTGAGAGCGGCTTTCCAGATGCTTGGATACGAGATTCCCATGACTCTTGTAATGGTTGGTCCAGCAATTGCAACTAGAACCTTGTCCATCAGTCAGATCGTGGGTTGGCAGTCTCACAACGCGGCTTGGTTCATCTGGCTTCAACCCCTCGGCTTTGTCATATTCGTGCTTTGCCTGCTAGCGGAGTTAGAGTTTATCCCGTTCGACATCCCAGAGGCAGGAACAGAGATCGTAGCTGGTTGGTTCACCGAATTTAGCGGCAGGAAGCTGGCATTGATTCGACTTGGAAAAGACGTAGAGCTCGTGCTCGCCGCGTCGCTGATTACCTCGTTGTTCTTGGGCGGTCCAAACAGTTCATTACCAATTCTGGCTACTGGGTTTTTCCTCCTCAAGACAACGCTTGCAGTTGTGCTTCTGACGACCTTACGGGCGCTATTCGCTCGATTCCGTATCGACCAGATGATTGCTGGAGCGTGGAAGTACCTGCTGCCCCTAGCCATTCTTCAAATGATACTGATTCAGCTTGTTTTGGGACGGTGATAGGAACTTGGCGATGGTGAGAGAACTGCTCAAGCATCTGCTCAGGAGACCTGCCACCTCAAAGTATCCGTTTGAAAAAAAACCTCCTTTTAAGGGCTTTAGAGGAAGACCTGTCTGGGACATGAAACGGTGCACTGGGTGCGAACTTTGCTATAAAGTCTGTCCTTCTGAAGCCATTGAAATGACTGGTAAGGGACTAGAAGCGGAGTTTAAGCATCACCTTGATCGATGCCTATTCTGTGGGCAATGCGAGGAGGTTTGCCCTGTAAACGCAATCACAATGACTGAGGAGTATGAATTAACCAGTTACGATCGAGCTGGAATGATCACAGAGTTCAAGAGAGAAGAAAAGGCTAGTGAAAAACCTATCCCGATCAGGTAAAAATCTTTGTCATGAAACGATTTTTGATTTTTAGAATAGCGATACTCAAAAATTGGGAGGTTAGGTTCTGGCGGCTGCTTTCCCACGAGAAACTCTACGAGGGTGCCTCCGACAGTACTAATGTAGGACGTTTGTCTGTCAATACAAGTTCGCGCGCGCATGTTATCTTGGATTATACACCGAAGCATAGAAAAAAGAGGGGAGGTTAAGCTGACGGATTTTTGAAATGGATTTACAATTCATAACTCATATTAAATATTGGAGTCAACGTTAATCCGCAATGTTAAACCAGAAATGTAAACACAAAGAATGTGCGCGCAAAAGCGAGGTTGAGAAGAGGATTGAAGAGATTAGGGCCGAGCTCGAAGAGGTTCTGGAGAGGCTTGGGCAAATCGAGGTTGGAGAAACGTGGCGCACGCGTAAATAAATATGTATAGAAAAGAAGGGAAGATTGAGGAGAACGCACAGCCAAGGCTAAAGTTCGCTTCTTCAGAAACTCTGTTACAGCTTGCTACGCGCGCGGTTCTTGCGATGAATCATGTGACACCTCTTTTTTATGTGAGGTTTGATTAACAGAGGTGCGTAGAATGTGAGAAGGAGATTGAAAATCTATCTGAGTCATCCACTGGGTCTAAGGCATGAAATTAAAGAATGGGCTAAAGAACTAGAGGAAAAACTTCGTGTTAGAATCTATAATCCCTTCTACGATGTGCGCGCACGCAAGAGAAAAGGTATTGCTCTGTTCGATAGAGGAAAGCTAAGACCATACTCGATGGAAGAGAAGAGAAAGAGTGAAGAAATAGTGGAAAGAAACCTAGAGGCAATTAGAAATTGTGACGTGTTAATTGCTGTATTACCCTATCCGTCTATAGGTACTATCATGGAAATATTCTATTCCGGATACGTTCTACAAAAACCTACTCTGGTGCTAGCCTACCTAAAAGGTCATCCTTGGTTAAACACGGTGGCCAGAATCTATAACACTAGAAAAGAAGTTGTGAATGAAATTAGAAGAATTAGAGAGGTGATGAATTATGAGTAAGAAAATAGATGCGCGCGCCACAAGCTACGTCAACCTTCAAAATTCTCTGCGCGCGTAAAGCAATTCTTTTGTCTTCGAATCCTTGCGCGCACGCATCGGCATGAATCAGGCGCTTTCTTCACTTTCTTCTCTGTTTTCTCTAGGGTTTTCTTTGGTGGGTCCCATATGGGGGAAAGTAGCTACTGGGAAGGCGTCAACCACGCCTGGAATCTGACCTATTTTATTGTTTATGAAGTCTATGGCGTGGGTAGAGTTGTCGGAGCTGAACCAGACAGCTACGTGCCAGGTTCCGAAGATGTTCATCGTGTGTTCCAAGTCAACTCCCGAATGCGGTTTCTTGGGAAGTTTTCTCAAGGTATCTATTGTTTCTAACAATTTGTTTTTGTCAAGTTTGAGAAGAAGCAGATATTCCGGCATACCATTTCCAACCTCCGTTCGGTTCTACTAATGATTACCAAGCATTTGAGAGCATTTATCCCTTATGAACCGTGAATAACGATTACAGATAACAAGACTGAGACTAACATCCACTCTCGCCCAAAAATCACCTTTTTAGGATGGAAGGATAGAAAAGGCAAATTCTGACCATCTAAAAACTTGAGCTTGCGCGCGCGAAATTTGATTCATCTCTACATTTTTACTTCAAAACAGAGCTAAGCGCAACCCACATGATGTCTCTGTAGGCTGGGGCAACGATTAAGCCAGCCATAACAAAATAACATGTGTCTAATTTTGTATTTGTGTTTTATTTCTGCTGAGCTTTTTGCAATCGCCGGATTCACATTTACAATGTTGGAATCGCTTTCTAGCAGATTTGTTCTCAAAAATTCAGAGTGATTTTTTGGGTAAAATTTATATTTGTGGGTTATTTTCAAATATGTGGGATAAACATGACTATAGTGACAGTCGACGATAGAGGAAGAATGACTATCCCAAAAGAATTTGGTGTCAAGAAAACAAGGGCCATAATTATACCAGCTGGCACATTTTTCGTCGCAATTCCTCTTCCAACAGCCCCGTATGAGCAAGCAAGAGAGTGGCTAACCTCCCAACAAGACAAAAAGGAGCTGAAAGCCTTAGCCGAGAAGGCTGCCAAGGAAGATGCCGTGAAACGCGCGAAAAGGAGAAAACAGCTTTGATGATTGAAACCGACATGCTTTACGCATACGTGAAAAAGGAGGATTGGCTCAAGACCACCGCGTACAATGTCGTCTCAAGGATTATGAAGGGAGAGCTTGGCACAGTATATGCTTCAAGGGAGTCTATCCATGAGCTGTATTATGTTTCTAAAGAAGAGGGAGTTTCCATCGACGAATACATCTCAAGAGTAGCCGCCCTAACGGCGATAAAAAACTTAACATTCACCGAAACAACATACGAAATTGACCTCCTAGCCCTCACACTAATGAAGCAATATAAAATAGAATCAATTTTTGACGCATATTATGCTGCAACAGCCTTAAATCAAGTTCCAGACCATTCAATAATCTCAACAGATGCCGTGTTCGATGCAATACCGGGGATTACGAGGATCGACCCGCGTGAAATGTAGAAATTAAAAAGTTAACCAGCAATGTTACAGTCTGTTCCTATCATTTCAAGCCAAAACTAAGCGAAGAAGAATCCACACAATGTCTCCAAAAGCAAGGGCAACAATTAAGCCAGCTGTGATGAAAATGAGCATGGGTAAACCAGGGGTTGCCCACACCTCGTCTTCAAGTTCTCCTTCATCTACAGCTCCTAAGATTCTTGCAACAATCTCTTCTCTCTCTTCATCTTTCGGAAATACAAGTAACTTTCTTCTGCTTTCTCCTGTTTCGTTCACATAGACGTCTTCAAGGGGGTATAAATGCTCCTTTTTTCCCAGCTCAGCAATCTTCACCTTGTAACCACAGAGAAGCGTCAGAATCTTGCGACCAACAGATTCCTTCTCCAACCCCTCAAAGATACCCTTCTTTGTTTTACTCTTCCAGAGAAAGTTGCGGAAGAGAGCGTAGACCACGCTCACGGCTGCCAAAAGAACACCGTTGGTGAACACGGTGACGGGAAAAAGGGGAGAAACAAACCAGGATTGTTGAAGAAGATGCATGGGATAGGTAGGCAAGGCTAGGGAAAGACAAATCAGGGCCTTGGCGTCTGCTCCCCCGAAGGCTCCGGCGTAGAAGAGGGCTAGGGCTAAGGCTGAGGTTATTGCGAAAGACAGAACGTAAGTGTACAGTGATTCTGGGGCGAACATGAAAAACTGGAAGGCGGTTAAGGCGAGGGCTGAAGG
>JACUTO010000212.1 GCA_014859755.1 Candidatus Bathyarchaeota archaeon | reverse complement strand
ACAGGCTTTCGAATTTCTCCTTTTGAACGCACGAACCAACAACCACCACTGTTTCATTGGCTACTTTAGATACCCTATCGACCACGTGAAGAATGAGAGGCTTATCAGCTAAATCGATTAGCCCCTTATCTTGGCCAAACCTTCTAGAGAAGCCGCCAGCAAGAATCACCGCCGAATTTTTCAACAACAACAGCGTCCAAACCGTTCTACAACGGGTTTGTTAGTGCAAGGCTTTTGGGGAGGCGTAAGCAATTCTCTCTGGATACGTATAAACGTTGATTCGTTTGCCCCTGACGAAACCAATCAAAGTTATTCCTGTGAGTTGGGCAGCCTCTACACCAGAGTTAATGGCCGCTGCCATCGAGGCAACTATAGGAATCCTCATTCGAGCCGCCTTTAACACAATGTCGCCGGTGAGTCGCCCGCTCAAGGCTAGAAAAAGGTTTTCAAAATCCAATTTCTTCGCTGTTCCGGCGCCGATGACTTTGTCCACGGCGTTGTGGCGTCCCACATCCTCTGACAAGGCTACTAATTCGCCGCTTGTGGAGTATAGTGCTGCTACGTGAACCCCGCCTGTCCTCCTAAACCTTTGGGCAAGCGTGTTGAGTCGCTTCACTGACTCCGAAATGACTTTTGCTTCCACGGTTAAATCTAAGTTCAACTTGACAAGAGTGATCCTGTCGATGAGTTTTGAGAGGGGCCAATAGTCTGGGGAGCCGCAGGCTGAAACAATTAGACGCGCGAAGGGTTGCGAGATAGAGATTCGTTTTTCAGCGTCAATGTCAGGCTTTAACCTCACTAGACATTTTCCATCCTTTTCTAAGCGTGTTTCCTGTATTTCATGTGTTGATTTTAGGATTCCTTCTGAGAGGAGATGTCCTATTGCCAGTTCTTTCAATTGATTGGGGGAGCAGAGGATGGTTACGTAGTGGGTTTGGTTCAGGAATATGTGGAGGGGAGTCTCCTCTGCCACGAAGTCTGTCTTCTGCTCAAGGGTTTGGGTGGAAACGTCTATTCGTGAAATTTGAATCTTCCGCATTACTGAATTCTCCTAAGCCTTCAATTCAGATAGAATATATCCAATGATTTCGTCGGCGATGTTTATTTTTGTGACCGATTGTAGTCCCCTCCATCCCGGCTGACTGTTCAGTTCAACAACTACCGGTCCTTTCGGTCCCTCCAAGATATCTACACCAGTCACCTTACAACCAATAACCTCAGCTGCTTTCACAGCAAGATTCTCTAGCTCCTCATCGAGGTTGATTGACACTGGTTTCGCGCCGAGGCTCACGTTAGTTTTCCAAGTTTCTGCTATTCGATGCATAGAAGCTATGACCCTGTCGCCCACAACAAACGCGCGGATGTCAGAAACTCCGTGAGGGATAAATTCTTGAAGGTAAAGGACGCCGTGGTAAAAGGAAATCGTTCTGAACACCCTTGCGGCTATGTCTGAATCAGAAATTCTGGTCGAGCCAATTCCTCTCGACCCGAACAAAGGTTTCATAACGACGTCTTCACCCAATTCGTGGAAACATTTCAAAGCCTCTTCACGGCTTTCAGTTACCGCCGTACGCGGAACCGGCAATCCATGCTCCTCCAAAAGAGCAAGGGTGTAGTATTTGTCCACTGAACGCTCGATGGACAAAGGCGGGTTTATTATCAGCATCCCTAAACGTTCAAGCCGATGAAGAAGGTCCATCCTAAAAATGATTTCTTCGAGAGAACCTCGTCCAATCGGGCGCGTAATCACAGCGCTCAAGTCTTGAAGAATGTTAGTTTCGCCCACAGAAGCGTCAGGTTTGTATTTGACCCGTGCAACGAGTTCACGATAGTTGAAACATACGGGTGTTATGTTCCTTCTTTCCATAGCCTCTCGAAGTTGAGTGGAACACCACCCATCTTCGTTTCTCGTCATGATTCCCATTTTCAAACAGTATCCCTCTCGCCTCAGCTTTGCTGACTAAAGGATACAATATAGCCTCACTAATTGTTTTCTACTCTCAAGAAGCGCTAACTAAAATTTACGGATACTTTGCAGAAGTTGTTTTGTCTTTTCCACTTTCTTGGATATATCGAGATACAAATAAGCGCCGTAGTCATTGTAGTAAGGCGGACCTCTTCTGGAGAATATCGTTAGAACCTTTCCACTATGGTTTGTTTTAAATCCCTCTTCACTTGGTTCGTGTCCCCGAATCAACGCTTTTACACCAAGTATTTTTAGAAGTTTATCTGTGACGTTTTCGCCGAAGAGTCTTCCAGCTCCTCTGGGGGAGGCATAAGTTCCCTTTATGCCCTCCCAGGGATCACTCCACAAGATTTCCTCAAGGTGACGCTCACGTGGATGCTTCTCATGGGCGTAGGCAATGTCATCTGCTGTGGAGGCTTGGCTTGGGGCGCCGCCGTGAAGCAAAATATATCTCTCATCTATAAGCACAGCGTTGTATAGATGGTTGAAAAGCT
>JACUTO010000211.1 GCA_014859755.1 Candidatus Bathyarchaeota archaeon | reverse complement strand
GGGAATTCGTAGAATGGCTATGGACACTAATTGAGCCCAGAGTTAGATCAAGAGCACGCTGATATTCCATCCTTTTCTTCTAATCGAGAACTTAAACAAAAAAGTCAATGCTTATATCCCAAAGAACTAAAACTTCCGATGCAAAAGTAACGAGCGCTATCAAAGTTTATCGTCTCTGATAGTAATAAGTTGTTTACATGCACGCTAACGATAGGAAAGCAATTTAACAACTAAGAGGTCTAAATCGATAAGCAAAGGAGGCTTCATGTTGGACGGATCTTCTAGAACTTATTTGATAAAGTCTTCAGCCATTCGAAGGATGCTTGAACTCTCGACGGGAATGGAGAACGTTGTCCATTTGGAACAAGGTGAACCAGACTTCACAACGCCAAGCCATATTTTGGACGCTGCTGTAGAGGCCATGAAAAAAGGTTTCACACATTATACGGAGGTTAACGGAACGTTGGAGCTGCGTCAGGTTATGGCTGAAAAACTTGAGAAAGAAAATGGCATTGATGCTGATCCGAGAACAGAGATAACAGTGACATGTGGGTCTCAAGAGGCAATGTTCATTGCCGCGTTAGGGTTTCTGAATCAAGGTGACGAAGCTTTGATTCTTGATCCGTACTACCCAGCGTATTTTGAAGATATCCTGTTAGCAGAGGCAGTGCCGATTACAGTCTCTCTCGATGAGGAAGAAAATTACCGTGTGAATATGGAAGCCTTAGATGGGAAAATAACGAAGAAGACGAAGATGATTTGGATGTGCAACCCGTCTAATCCAACGGGTCATGTATTTTCCAAGGAGGACCTAGAAATCATAGCTGAAGTGGCGAAAAGGCACAACTTAATAGTTTTCATGGACGAAATATACGAGAAACTTGTCTATGACAATTCAACACATGTTAGCATAGGTTCGTTACCCGGAATGGAGAGTAGAACTATCACAGTGAACGGTTTCTCAAAAGCCTACGCGATGACTGGGTGGAGGATAGGCTATGTAGTGGCTGAAAAGAAACTCTCAGCTACACTGCGTAAATTACATTATTACGCAACTCTTTGTCCAAATGCAATTTCACAGAAGGCTGCTCTAGCTGCACTAACAAGCCCGCAGAACTGTGTTCAAGAAATGGTTAAGGAATATGATAGAAGAAGGAAGCTGATGATTAATGGACTCGACAGGATTGAGTCTTTGTCCTACACCATGCCTAAAGGGGCATTCTACGTTTTTCCAAACTTCTCAAGTTTTGAAGAATCAGATGAGGCAATGGCATTGTATCTGTTAAAGAAGGCTGGGGTTGTGACGGTGCCTGGCTCGGGCTTCGGAAAAGCTGGTGAAGGTCATTTGAGAATTTCCTACTCGGTTTCCTACGAGCAGGTTAAGGAAGGAATGAAACGTCTCAAAGAGTGTTTGGAGTCAAGAATGTAGATTATATTATGTTAGAAGCGTAAATTTGATTGTCAACTTGAAATGCTTTCAGACAAACTTAGGTGTTCTGTTCTTTTCTACATTATAAGTGCTCATTTTATTACGGTGATTTTTCTCCCGTCTGCGTCCACTTTGACGAAGTCGCCCATGTGAATAGCTTTGAATGGGTCTTCTTCTAATCTATCTACGAGAGGAACATTTGCTATCACCGCGCTAACAATAAGTACTGTTTCCACATCCTTAACAATCATTGCCCTCGGAGCAACCTTATTTGATGCCAGTTTGAAGAGGCCGTCTATCTGAACCACGGAGCTAGCTTTCCCCGATGGGAATACAAGCACCTTATTTGCGACAGTTTTTCCCTCCAGTTCATGGCCCTTCTCCCTAATTATGCCCGTTTTTGGATCTGTAAGGTAGAAGCATATCGCCTCATGAGAGACTAGGGCTTCACCCTCTCCATAACCGCCCACAATCTTGTGACATTTCAAAGTGATTTCCAAACTTTCATCCCCATTCTCCTTTAATTGCGGCCTCAACGCAGTTTTTCAGCCTTATCACCACTGCTTCTTTAAATCTCCGATAGTAGGCGCATTTCGGCGAGTCCGTAACGCCTATTTTATGTCTGTAGAGATGCCAACAGGGTTCGTCTATGCACGTGTCTGGTACGACGTGTCCACCAGCCTTCTCTATTACGTCTACGTAGCCGTTTCTTTCTGCTAAAAATTTGGCGGTGGCAGATGTGCAAACCCAAAATGAAACATCACTGTGTATCTTCTTTCCCTTCAAGAGCCTTGCAACTTCTTCCACTTGTTTGAGTGTGTAATGTGGACATCCAAGCATAACAAAATCTATTTTCCCACTTGCCCCTTGAAGCTCTTCGTAGGTTTGCTTAAGTTCTTTATCTGTCACAGTAATTTCGTCCTCTGGAACGTCGCCTTGAAAGGCATCTTCAACCGTTTGTGCTTCCACAGTGAATCCGGGTATGTGAAACATGGAAACCGCTCCGGAAGTGTTTAGCATTGCGCAAAGGTTTA
>JACUTO010000210.1 GCA_014859755.1 Candidatus Bathyarchaeota archaeon | reverse complement strand
TTTGAATGGAGTTTCGCGAGGCTGTTGATGAGTTACAGGAAAACATCCAACAAATCAGGAAACAGCATAGACTGCAACGTTTGCGGAGATTTCTGAAGTTCTTCTTGATTGGTTTTCTGATAGGTAGAGATTCAGACAAGAGAATGGCAGAGCTCAGAGCAAGAAATAATTCTATTACGAAGAGTATTGGCGAACGAATTAAACAAAGGGAATGCACTATAAGAGAACAGGTTGAAGAGATAATACACAGTGGAACATACTTAACTTACAATAAAAAGGAGCGGCGCCTCAAAGCAATAATCTCTTTTGAAGAAGACCTAAGCTATTGTGATAAAAATGACGTTTTAGAACGCGGGATAATAGAAGCGAAGAGAAAAAAACTGAAACAACATTTTCAAACAATTTCAAACTACAACAAGAAATTCATAGAGCAAAGGAAAAAGCACTACACGTATCTTTGGACCAAAGGACTTCTTTCTCTCGATGACGAACAGCAAACAGCGATAATCACTGATGACAAACACAATCTGGTAGTGGCAGCAGCAGGTTCAGGCAAAACAGAGGTCCTGATTACAAGAATAGCATATCTGATTGCCAGAAAGCCCGATCATGTCAAACCAAAAAGAATTCTAGCGATTGCGTACCAAAGGAAGGCAAAAGAAGAGATTGAACAGCGGCTGCGCGACCGATTCAACATCAAAAATGTTAATGTAAGAACCTTCCACAAGCTTGGCAAGGACATCCTAGAAGAGACTGGCAGAGAGTTTAGACGGACAGACATTGTTGATGGAAACAAGAAACACGAAGTCATACAGAAGATTTTTGATAATAAGATAAGGAATGAACCGGATTTCTACAAATTGTTTCTGCAATTCGTGAAGACTCTCCATGACAAGGAAACAAAAGAAAAGGGTGAGACAAAAGCTGAGGCTCTGATTTATGCACGTGAGCGTGCCTATTATTCCATGAATAATGTTCGTGTGAATAGTCGAGCTGAAAAGGAGATTCTGGATTTCTTCTTAGCCTATAAACTTAATGGAAAACCTATTGGTGTGAAGTATGAACCTGACGTGGACGGTTTTAGACCTGACTTCTACTTGCCTCAGTATGATCTTTTCATTGAACACTGGGCTCTCAACGAGAAAGGAGAAGTACCTGACTGGTTCAGTCAGTCCACTGAAGAATACAGAAAATCCATGGAGATGAAAAAGAAATGGTTCACCGAGCATGATAAAATGCTTGTTGAGACATTCGCATACGAGTATGACGAAGATGACCCCGATAAGTTCATTGAACTGCTTAAAAAACGAGTAATAAAGACACTGCAAACTAAGCATGATGGCAACTTTGAGTTCACTCTTAAGACTTATGAAGAGATTGTTGATGTTGCTTGGCAGTCATACAGAACTCCAATAGACGATATCGTCAACTTCATCACCAGTGCAAAAACGTACGGCCTAACACCTTCAAAAATCGCAAGCAGACTTCAAAAAACGGAATGGACTCGCAAGCAATTAGCCTTCGGCAGTTTGACACTACCCGTGTACTCAGCCTATGAAGAGTTATTGAAGGAACATGAGAAAATCGACTTTGAGGACATGATTAACAATGCTATTGAAGCGCTTGATAATGACAGAAACTTAAGGGCTGACGTTTATGATCACATATTAATCGACGAGTACCAAGACATCAGCGCACAAAGGTACAAGCTAATCAAGAAACTGCTTGAACGTAATCCAAAATGCAAACTGTTTTGTGTTGGGGATGATTGGCAAAGCGTAATGGGATTCTCAGGGTCCAACCTCAACTTCTTTGTCAACTTCGATAAATTTTTTGAAAACCCTGCTACTACAAAAATCTCAACTAACTATCGCAGCGTCAAATCAATCGTCGACGCAGGAGCCGATTTGATCAAGAACAATAGCAGTTGTCAAATACAGAAGCCTACTCTGTCAAACCGAGAAGAAGTAAGACCAATCAGAGTCCTCAGGTCGCCTCACAAAAAGAAGTACGAAGGAAATTATCATCGCCAAACCGCCGAAGACTGTTTCACTCGCGTTGCCAATTATATCAAGCATGGATACTCTCCCAGAGACATACTTATACTGACTAGATATATGCGAACCCGGGTTGCCCGCGGATACAGATTTCTATCAATCATCAGAACGTTCATGGAAAAAGCAAAAGAGAACGGCATAAAAATCGCTTATGGCAATGCAGAAGCGCAAAGCAAAGTTAGACTGTTGACCGTCCATAAGAGCAAAGGGTTGGAGGCCAAAGTAGTCTTCATCCTCAACGTCATCAAAGACGCTTACGGTTTTCCATGTGAGATAGATGACCCGTCTATTTATGAACCTGCGAGAGAAAACTATCCACCTCAGGACCAGAAGGAGGAGGAAAGGAGGCTCTTCTACGTGGCAATGACAAGGGCCAAAGAAGACCTCTATATTTACACTTGGGAACCAGCAAAATCGGAATTTCTAGAGGAGATTGAAAA
>JACUTO010000209.1 GCA_014859755.1 Candidatus Bathyarchaeota archaeon | reverse complement strand
CCAATGATCTCGTCGAAGTCCAGTCCCAAGGCGTCAAGAACCTGGTCGAAAGTTGAGTGCAAGTATCCCACATACTTGTCCACGTCTATCTCACTGTTAGAAGCCAACTGAACAGGCTTAACACGAGGCTCCTTCACAACCTTGACAAAACTTATCAAATCTCCAGCCTTCAAATCGTACCCCATATCCTTAAGGACAAACGCGGCCCTCACATGCTGAGGTATAGTCTTGGTGTATGCTTCCGGAACTTTTCCAAGAACAACATGGAAAGCCAGTTCTTCTGGACGGTCTCCCCAACGACGTTGCTTCAACCTTAAGTAGCGGTCGCGAGTAATTTTCCGAATCTCCTTTTTGGCTTCCTCAAATTCTGCTGGAGACTTCACTTCCCCTAATCGCTCTTCCATCTGGTCGAAGGCCTTCTTGATAAAAACGGGAATGTGCCTCTTCTTTCCAGTCATTCCCTTAACATCAACGCTTCCGTCCGGGAAAATTCCCAGATAGTTCTTTTTTCTGGAGCTGAAGACCGAATAGCGATAGAACTTGTCTACGTCCAGTTCCATTCCCAACTCCTTTTCCGACCATTCCTCTAGGGTTTTTATCTGATCTTGAGAAGGACCTCTCAAGAAAATGCTGTCAGTGTCTCCGTAAATAACATCAATCCCCAACTCCCTAGCCCTGTTTATCGTCTGCGTTATGACGTGCCTCCCGATAGCGGCTGTAGCCTCCGCCACCGGCGGACAGTATAGGTCGAAAGTTTCGGAACCAAACACCCCATAACTTGCGTTAAGAATAACCTTCAGCGCACTCTGGATAACATTGTACCAGCTCCGCAAATCGTTGGGTAATGTTTCATCCTTGGACTTCGGCTTATACCACTCCACCCTGAGGTCTCTAAGCGCCCCTATCAACAGACTTTCAAGCGCTCTCCTTTTAGTGCAAATCCAGTTAGGAGTTTCAGGAACCTTATTTTCTTTACATTCATCGTGGGGACAAAGAATGGACTGGTAGCCCAAATTGTAAACCTTGATTATCGACGGATACAGGCTGGCGAAATCCATCACTGCCACGTTGAAGTGCACGCCAGGCACGGGCTCAACCACGATGGCTCCCTTGTATTTTTTTCCTTTTATGATGGCTTTTGTGGCGGTCAATCCTTTGAGGGCAAGTATGTCGTCGGCGTTTGGAATCAACATGTTCCCCCGTCGATGTTCACGATGCAGAAAATTTCGTATCCACCGTGAAACTCCTTGGCGACTCATGTCTTCCATGGGCATTCGGGCGATCCTCGTGATAGCTAGAATCAGTTTCATAACCAGATCGTCGTCAAAGGTGGTGAGAGCTAAGGTGATTTCAGCGTCTCTAAAGTTGTATCGAGCGAGTTCTGTGTAGGTCAATTCGGACAGAGGTTTATCGAGTTCAATCTTTTCAAGTCCCACCAAGGCCTTGCCAACTTCATTTAGGGTCATGTCCCGATATTTCTGACTAAAGGCATAAATCTGGAGCGATCGGTTGAAGAAGAGTTTGTAGAGGTCTATGTGGATCCCATATTTGAGTAGACATACTCTTCTCCCAAGCTCTATGGGAATCTGGCTTCTCTTCAAACCCAAATGATTCAGAGCCCTGTGATACAGATATCGCAGATCGAAATCGTCGCCGTTAAAAGTGAGGACGAAGGGGTAATCCCAAAGGGCCTCAAAAATTTTGAGAATCAACTTTTCCTCGGAATCACAATATTCAACGTTTACGTCGGAAGGCAACTTTTCAACACCTTCCTTAACGTCCTCACGCTTCAAAATCAAAATCTTCTTCTTTCCATCAGATCCAAGCAATGTTGCGCAGATAACCTGGTACGCGGCTTCGCGAGGGTCGGGAACACGAGTCGGAATGGATGAAGCAACTTCGATGTCGAGGGCAACCCTTCGAAATCTGGGAGCCGGATATTCCAAGAGGCGTGCCCACATTTCTACTCGCTGCATGAATTCCTCTGGTTCGTCTCTGAACAGCTCAAGAATTTTTCTAACAGTGTCTTCGGACGATTCATGCCGGAATGGAACAAGCTTGCCTTTCTCGATCTTGTATATCATGCCTGGAGCCAAGTCGTTGTCGTAAATGTATGATTGGTAGTATTTGATGGCGGCTTCCCAAACTTTCACAGGTTGGTCTAAGCCAGTTAGTTTAGGATAGTCCTCAGGTATGATGTCTCTTATGCAACCGCTTGGGCGACCACCTACCGCCAAGGGGTCTCTAGCCACAACCTTTGTTATGGTCACTTGCTGGTCGAGAAGAGGGTCATACTTCTCCACGGATTCGAAGTGGTCAAAGCCGGGATGCGACATTAGGCGACTGATTTTTTCGAGTTCACTAGCCGGAAGGTTTGTGAGACAGTAGGGCTTGTGACCGGTCGTGTCGTACCAGAAATAGATTTTTTCGGATTCTGGTTCATACAACTTTATGGAAGCGCATCCTTTTTTCCCGTTGTATGTAGCGGACACGAAATATGA
>JACUTO010000208.1 GCA_014859755.1 Candidatus Bathyarchaeota archaeon | reverse complement strand
ATTGGTAAGGAGGTGAAAATGTGCCTTCGCATGGTGCGTTGTCTAAGTCAGGAAAAGTTAGATCTATAACTCCTAAAATAGAGTCAAAGAAGAGAAAGTCTTCGGGTCCAAGAGTTAGCAACCGTAAGTCATATCATAAACGCTTCGTTTTGGGCAGAAACGGTCAATACAAGCCTGATTACAGACGCCGCAGATGATCCTCCAATCACGCGCGAATAAGAATTGAAAACGAGAGTTTGAAAAATTGACGAATAAAATGCTGTATGTGCTCCCCTCAAAGAGGAGAAAGGAGAAAAAAAATGAGTGATGGCGAAAAAGAAAGGGACAAAAATTCCGATCCTGAACCAAACTCACAACTTGAACGTGTGAGAGTTCAACGTTGCCCAGAATGCGGCAGCAAAAGACTTGTGAGTGATCATAGGTGCGCCGAAATAGTTTGTATGAACTGCGGCTTCGTAATAGCAGCAAAGATAGCTGACAGGGGACCGGAATGGAGAGCTTTCACCAGTAAACAAAGGGCGAAACGCACAAGAGTTGGCGCTCCGTCAACGTACACAATTCACGATAAAGGATTATCAACAATAATTGACTGGCACGACCGAGACGGTCGTGGAAAAAGCTTGTCATATGGACAGAAGGCACAGATGTACCGCCTTAGAAAATGGCACCGCCGCATAAGAGTTTCAGACGCAACAGAACGTAACCTCACCTTTGCCTTATCTGAAATGAGCAGAATCGGTAACCACCTGAACCTTCCCAAAAACATCCTTGAAACAGCCTCCGTCATATATCGAAAAGCCCTTAAGGAACGGGTGATACGTGGAAGATCAATTCAAGGCGTAACTGCCGCAGCGATCTATTTGGCTTGCAGACAATGTAAACTGCCCAGAACATTGGAAGAAATAGCACAAGCATCAAACATGAACAAAAAAGAAGTCGGTCGCAACTACCGTTTCCTAATAAAAAAGCTTGATTGCTCTGTCCCGCCTGTTAAGCCAAGCCAGTGGATCGCGAGATTTTCAAACTATCTGGAAATGCAGGGGAAAGGGGAGGAGATTGCTCACAAAATTTTGGTAGCGGCAAAAGAGTTGAGACTCACTTCAGGACGGGCCCCCTTAGGCGTGGCTGCTGGCGCATGTTATATAGCATCTGTGTTATCAGGGGAAGGAAGGACACAGAGAGAAGTAGCTGAGATAGCCCAAGTAACTGAGGTTACCATCCGAAACCGTTACAAAGAGCTCGTAGAACGTCTAATGTTTCAAATAAGCCTTTAACACCAACAATTAGCGGTTTGACGTTAGCTCTCCTGTCCGAAGTCCATCCAATAAACCCTTGATAAACATCTGTAGAACAAGATGCCATTTCTTTGGTTTTGCGTAAGGACAAGCCCTTTGATGTCTTAGTATTCTCAATAATTGTTCAAGTGTAAACAAAAACACCTTAACAACTTTTCCTTTTAGACATCTTAGGACAAACAAGGTGTGATTACGACTAAACCAGTAGTTCCAGTCATAAACGTTAACTCTGCATCCGCCCTTATTTGCCCTTCGATGGAAAACAATTGCGTTAGGATCAAATATTATCTTAAAACCAAGTTTCTTTACTTTTAACGAGAGACCAGTTTCAAAACGATACGCATTTCCTTTATAAATAGGTGAAAAACCTCCTACTTTTTTAATTAGTTCTCTTCTGAAAGACATGTTTGCACCTGACAAAAAATCCACAAAAACAGGCTTTTGTCCTAATTCAAAGTTGCTTATTACATTTCCATCCCAACTTAATCGACCTACTAAATGAGTACGCTTCGTTTTCGTAGGAAGCCATAAGGCATCTCGTTCAATTGGAACTACTCTTCCTCCAACACCGCCTATTTTGGGAGATTTATACCGTTTGACAATGTGTGATAGCCAATCTTTATCTGCAATGCAATCGTCATCGGTGGAAACAATAATATCTCCGTTTGCTTTAGAAACTCCGCGGTTTAATGATAATGGCAATCCTATGTTGCGGGGGTTACGTAATATTTTGATTTTCAGTTTATCGGAACATGTTTTATCGATATCTGCCATTCTTTCTTTTCTCCTCGACCTATCACTATCATCAACTATAATAACCTCAAAGTCGTGAAAGGACTGATTGCACAGGGATTCTAGAAGACCCATTAGAAACCCTTCTCTGTTCCTCGTCGCTGTTACTACTGAAATGAAAGAGTTTTGCACCTTAAAGTCACCACGCGTACTCTTCATCAAATATATAATTATTTGGTGGACTTGCAAATACGATTTACCAGTCGAATTATCCTGTTTAACGTTTCAACAGTAAGCCAAGCTAACCCACCCAATGTTACCGTGAAAAGTGCAAAGATTACGAAGAGAATAAGTTCTATTATGTCTTGTATCTTCATATATGTCTTTTCTCCTCACCCTATGCGCTTGTTTCAAACGAATGTATACGTTCGAAAAGTACGTCCAATAGTGTCACGCTTTCTTTTAACCCTGTAGAAGAATGAACTTCGACTATTAATGGACCAC
>JACUTO010000022.1 GCA_014859755.1 Candidatus Bathyarchaeota archaeon | reverse complement strand
GTGATTCTGGGGCGAACATGAAAAACTGGAAGGCGGTTAAGGCGAGGGCTGAAGGCGCAAGGATCGCCCAAACCATGTTGCTTACTTCGCGCGTTCTATAATCACTCCAAGAAGCGTAGGTTAAGAAAGCCAAACAGACAGCGACTCGGGCGGCATCCAACATCTCGTTTATGGTGTAACTCATTAGGTTTCCTCTGCTATTTCAAATATCTTAGAGTGAGGGAGAGAATAAAAATAGTTTCTAGGAAGTCGATGGAAGAAGGCAGGGATGAACGTTTAGGGGCTTGGTGAGCTTTCGGTGAAGCGTAGGGGTTCGCCCACTTTTGGCGAAATCTGGAAGCGGTATTCCGTGTTTGGCGTCCATGAGAATGTGATCGTTATAGTGATGAGACCACCGTCTTTTGCGACAATTTTTGATGGCGGGTCGTGTGTCACTGTGGTTTGTGGTGCCTCGTTTATGTAAACTGTGTTGATTTCTGCGTCTGAAATCCCGGTGTTTCTGACGTACACTGTGACGTTGCCGGTTTTCCAGAGACAATCTGCATCCTTCCTGAGGATTATTCCTGCCTGCTCCGATTGGGATGACGTGAAGGTCATGACCCAGGCGTAGGTGACTATGACTGCTGCGACGGCGATGACGATTAAGAGGAGTGTGGCTAGGATGGGTGATATTCCCTCTTTCGATTTTAGCATTTTCTTCATGCTCGATCACATAGACAGATAACACAGCATGTAGATTTAAATCTTACGACTTACGATAACATATTTGAAGTAACTGTATGTATTTAGAATCCAAATAGAAATTAGGATATGAAATATGCTTTTCTTTCTAGATCATTTCAATAGTGATAACGTATAGGATGTAGGTTGAAGGGTTTGGAACCCAAATCTTCAGGTGAACGTAGAGCTAAGAGGCGTCAATTGCGGTTGCTTGGAGGCTACTCACGTTCATATGTAGATTGATTATGAACACCTGGACAAGTCATATGGTTCGCCTTTGGATTTGATTATGGATTATGTGAATTCGAATGTTATTACGTAGCGATCGTAGGTCGAAGTGTTGAGTGTTTTTATTCGTAGATAAACGTGCAGAATTGTGGTCCCTTCTTCAGACTCAACAAGGTCTTGGATGCCCAAATGTATGGTTGCATTACCTGTAAGGTTATAGTATTCGTTGGTTTGATTTACGGTGCCTCCGCTGATGGTTATTTGAGTGCGTGAGGTTACATTATCGTGCAAAAGCATCGTGGCGTTTACTCGACCAACGTTTTCGGAACCGAAGCACTCTAATCTAACCTCTTCGATGTTTGCACCGTTGTTTACAACGTTAAGGGAGTAATTGTAAGTTGAAGGAGTTGATGTTGCATTTATGGTGATTCTTGCGCTCGTACTGTTTGTGTAAATGGTGCTTGTATCGTTCGCACCATCCTCAAGAACCACTAATGGAACAATGCATTTAATGTTTGATTTTAAATTCATAAAGTCATACGTGGTTCCGAAAGCGCCTTTACATGAAAAACCAAAGAGAATCAAAAGAGCCGCAGCTATCCAAACGTAATGTAACTTCTTTGCGCGCGCGCTGCGATTATTTTTCATGATCTTGTCCCCTATCGAATTTAGGAAGAAAAAGGGGGAGCGTAGAAAAATCTACGCCGTTGGCACTTCTAACTTCAAGTTTACAGTAACCGTATCGTTAGTTACCGCTATAGCTTTCCATGTGATTTCCCACTGGAATCTCCATTCATGTTCTGATCCAATTGATAAACCAGTTTCACTGGTTCCTGTTGTTACGTTCCAGACAGTCACATTTCTTATCGATGCGGAGTTGGTCATGTTGTATATTCTAACTATTATTGAACTCATATTTGCAGTGGCGCCAGTTACTGCACTAACTGTTATGTTGAATGTTACGCTACTTCCTCCAGTGTTGTTAAGCCTAACAGGGTCAGGGTATACTCTCGTGCCGTTTGGCGGGCCTTTCAGGTTGGTTAGTGTTGCGGTTAGACCGCTGATTTGTGTTCCTGCAGTGCCACCATCTGTTCCATTAACCCATGCCAATGCGATTCCTTCAACGCTCACGTCTGCGTCTAGATACATGTAGTCGTAAAGTGCTGCGCTTACTGTGGCTATGAGAATCGATGAAATCAATAGTCCCAGCAACTTCAAAGCCTTTGTCGATCTTATCTTTTTCACGTTCATTCTCTTTATCACCTCCCTTCACTTTTTTTCGGTGCCTTCCGCTGCGTTGTGATGAAGAGGTAGAGGCTTGTGGACAAAATGAGGCCACAGGCAACCCCTAGGACGACAGCGGACGCGGTGACGACTAGGTACCATCCCGGAGGCTTCAGAAACGTGCAAATCCCGGTTCCCAGAATTATGGCGAAACAGATGAGAGTCAAATGGGGCCGTCTTAAGCTGAAGAACGCGCTGAGACCGATCGCTATCACTGCAACGTCGAAAGTGACTATCGCCAGGTAGCTGAATTCTAACGGAATCTGCGGAAACGAAACCAACGGAAACGTAGCTTGGCCAGCATAGTTTGAAAGGAAGAACGCAACGGTCAAGGCTACTGGCACAGTGACTGCACCAGTGAAGGCCTTGGCCAAGGTCCACAGCTTTCTGGAAGCCGCTAGATAAATGTTGACGGCGACCACGTTGGCTAAAGCGACAAGCAAGTAGAAGAAACAGTACCAGAACCTCATGTATTCTCCGAAGATCGTCAGGAAATTCTTGCTGATCAGCAGATGTCCAAAGCCAGCCAAAGCAACGATTTGATAGACGTAGGGAACCGCTTTGGGAACGTATCGATCCAGTAGACATGTCAAGAGGCTCATCGCTAGAAAAATGTCGGTGCCGAGAATCGCGAAGAACTCCGGTAGCAACGCGGAAGACATATCTCGACCAGCCAGTCGTCCTTCTCGAATTCTGCCTCTGATCATTTAACTCATATGAAATCAGAATCAGTATGCAAAAAAAGAAGCAACCATATGAATCCCAAATACGATTACCGCCTCTTCAAGACCGAGAGGAGGATAGCTTGAATGTATCAGTACTACTTATCACGACTTCACCAAAGTTATATCCTTCATTTCGAAAACTATTGATGTCGCCTGAGTGATGCGATATGTTTCCGGGAACTACTCTATTCGGAGTTGTACTAGTTCTGATAATAGTAGCTTCACTCGCATTTTTGCTGATACGCAAACCCTCCTTTTCTTTCGGAGGAATTTCCACAGAGACAACCAAACTAGAAACAAAATCCAAGAAAAGCAAAGAAGGAACGAAAAAGGTTCCCGAAAAGTGCCCTAACTACCTCGGATACTTGAGGGAAATTCCGAAAAATACTCGAATTCCCAACGAGTGTCTAACCTGCACCAAAATGATGGAATGTCAAGGGCTGGACGCGTTTCGCAGGGAAGAGGCTTCAGAGAAAACTACACAGATGACTCAAACTCTGAGAGACTCAGAAAAACCCTCAGAACAAGTTGAACCCCCAAAAATCGTTAAAGAAAGACAGGTGCCAACTGCTCCTAAGACGCACGTCCAAGAAAGACCGTCTGGATGTCTCCACTTCTTTGGATACCTTAGGAATATCCCGAAAAACACCTTGATACCAGACGAATGCCTCGGTTGCAGAAAAATGGTGGAATGCCAAGGGTCGGACGCGTTTCGCAGGGAAGAAGCTTCAGAGAAAACTACCCAAATGACTCAAACTCTGAGAGACTCAGAAAAGCCGTCAGAACCGGTTAAACCCCAAAAAATCATTGAAGAAAGACAGGTGCCAACTGCTCCTAAGAAGCACGTACAAGAAAGACCGTCTGGATGTCTCCACTTCTTTGGATACCTCAGGAATATCCCGAAAAACACCTTGATACCAGACGAATGCCTCGGCTGCCCAAAAATGGTGGAATGCCTCTACCACACTATCCTCGAATAGGACTGAACAAAAGAAGCTAAAAACGTGAACCAACCCTTATCGAAACTCCATATTCACTTTGATGGATGCTTCACTGTTTAAACAATAGTTGAGAAGCTGACGAGTCTTACCAAGTGTGCCCCGACTACAAAATCTGCCCTAACTCTTGTTGGCTTGGCTAGGTTGTTTCTATCCAGCTATTTCTCCAGTTCCAGCCTCTGTTGAATAGCGGTTATGATTTCTTTGATTACGTTTCTTTTTATCGCCTTTATCATCATTTTCATTACTTCAGGAGAGCGAACTATATCAGTCGTGGTTACCAAGCCAACCAGACGCCCCTTTTCGATAACAGGAAGCTTTTTGATTTTCCGTTTCCGCATGAGTTTCGAAGCCTCGTCAACGTCCATTTGAGGGTTACCAACCACGAGGGGCCTCGACATTATTTTCCATACTTTAGTCTTTTCCGGATCTACGGGCCCCAGTATAACCCTTTTCACCATGTCTGTTTCAGTCACGATTCCCACAGGTTTCCCGTTCTTCACCACCACCAAACAACCGATTTCATGTTGATCCATGAGTTCCGCTGCTTCTTTCACCGTCGCCTTTTCCGACACTGAAACGACGTCCTCGACCATAACGTCTTCGACTTTCAAAGACATAGCAAGGAACCAGCTTTCATGAAAACGTATTTAGAGCTAACATTTATGCCTTGAGAAAGGATAATACTTATTTTGAATTCATATAGTTAAAAAAATAAACTGTTGACGCTATTCTACCCCTGCCAAACATTCCATTATTTTGGTGCAGGTCAAACACTCGTTGGGAATTGGAGTGTGTTTCGGATGTTCCTTCAAATATCCAAAGCGGTGGGGGCATCCCGAGGGCTGGGTGTTTCCTGAAATTTCAGTCTTTTCAGTCTCGGCGGACACTGTTGGCACCGACTTAGGGCTCTCAATGGTCTTACCCCTTTCTGCAGGTTCTTTCCGGTTCTCATGGTATATTACCGGGTTATTCCGTCGTTCGGTAGAAGAAGCTTTCCGAATATTTTGCTTCAGCGATTTTGTTTTTATGATTTTTTCTCCTTCGGTTGAGGGTTTCAACTTGATGAGCACTATTAGGTAAAGTAGCATGAGAATGACTATTATCATCAGTAAACCGGTGTCAAAGAGAGACAAAGCAAAGGGAAACATAACGCATTCTTCACTAGAACAAGATTGCAGCTTACCAGCATATAGCATTAATGAATTTAGCATACATACTGCAAATACTGGCAAACTGGCAGAAGATTAGCTAGTAATCTCGAAGATAAGGGGCGGCGTTAAGGTTCTCGATTCCAAACGAACTCCGAGTAAGCTCTCCAAGAAGCCGCCCCACATCTCCGGGTTATTGGTGAACGGCGTCCTGAGGATGATGAATTTATCTCGCAGGTAGAAGTCGCCGAAGCCTTGGACACGTAGTCGCTTAAACACGTCAGGCCACTTTTCTCGGTTAGTAGTTTCTATATTGAGCGTGGCTTCCATGGAAACCCTGGCGGCTTCCCCCATTTTTAGGCCGACCTCCCTCCATTTTTCTTCTGGAATATATCTGAGCATGGTGTCTATGAATTCGACGTTGACGAAAGCGACGCGGCTGATGCCGCAGTAATATTCTCCAGGGTATTTCCAATCGTAGATCATCATGCTTCTGTAAACGTCAAGCATTTTTGATATGAGGGGTTTGATGCCTGGTTCTCTCCCTTTTTCGATAAGAGAATCGATATACTCCCGTTCTTCCTCGTCTAAAATGATGGTGGTTCTTTTAACTGAACGTTTTTTAGGAGGCACAGTGATTTTCTCCGTTTCGTAGACTACCGTAATAATATGCTTACAAGCATATCTTATATGTTTTGCTCACTAGCAATTAACAATTCTCTTTCGTCGGCTAATATGCGTCTGGAGAAGCTTAATAGAACCTTTTTTTGCAGCTAATTAATCAAAGTCCAGGGAAAGGAGGCGGCATCGGCAGAATCACGGGAATAGGATATTTTGCAAGTCGCTGCGCCCTCATTCCAACAATCATGTCTTCTGCCTTCGCCGCGGGGATTGCAAACAGCATCTCATTGTCGTAGGTGGCTGCAAAAATACGATCCCCGTTTCCAGGTATCACCACCTGACATTCACCCGTGTTGAATGTTCGGGCGATTCCTCCGGTGCATGAAGCAGTCATTCCAGCTAATTCGCTTTTCACTTTCTTTCCTTCTTTGTGCATGGCTCCCTGAATCAGTCGCATCATTTGAGCAGGGTTTCCGTAAACCAAAACGACATCTGGAACAATCTTTGTTCGTGTTAGAGGGGAGACAACCACGCCGCCGTACTTGCCGGGTTCCAAACGATCCATGTTTTCCATGATTGTTTTTGCTCCAGCTTCGTCTGAAACGTATCCGGCTCCTAAGAAGAACTGGGCCATGGCTTGTTCGTCGATGAGTTTGGTCCAGCCGTAGGCTAAGTTTACTGCTGGACATCCGCTGTCCTTTTCGGTTATTCCCATGGTCCATCCATATCTGCGACTTAGGGTTAAAGCCTGGCAGACAGCTATTTTTTGTTCTGGTCTCCGGGTTCTCTCGGGAAATTCGGATTCATCCTTCACCAGTTTAACTGCTAGAGGATAGGTTTGAAGCCTAAGTATTTCCTCCAGAGACTTTCCGATATTCATCCAGTTTTCCAAATCTAAGCCTCCAGAAGCAAGATGCTATCCTACGTGATAAGATTTTCTCCCAGTACGCCACAATGAAGAGATAAGCAGTTTTTATTAGAAAAGCCGCGTGCACATAAATTAATCGCAAAAGTTTTAGATGCACAGAAGAACATTATGCGAAGGAAGCACCATGAAGAGACGTCACCTATCAAAGAAAGAAGTTGAACACACAGCTTGGCTTGCCCACATAGAGCTTTCTGAGAAAGAGAAGAAGCTTTTCACCGAACAATTCAACGACATCCTCGACTACTTCAAAAAGATTGACAAAGTAGACACCGAGAACGTTCAACCAACCTATCACGTTCTAGAACTCATGAACGTTTACCGAGAAGATGAAGCGACACCCTCCCTGCCAAAAGAAGAAGCCCTCAAAAACGCCCCCAAAAAAGAGAAAGAATTCCTAAAAGCTCCTAGAATCGTTTAAGGAGCAGACACCATGCCCAAGCTACACGCGTTAACCGCCAAAGAAATTGTCGAAAAAATACGTAGCAAAGAAGCAACAGCAGAGGAATGCGTTTTATCGGTTTTCGAAAGAATCCATGAGGCGGAAGACAGAGTTCATGCCTTTGTCACCCTCGTTGAGGAAGAAGCCCTCAAGAAAGCTAGACAGATCGACAAGAAAGTTTCTGAGGGGAAGCCCCTCGGAAGATTGGCAGGCGTCGCCATAGCGGTAAAGGATGCCATCTGCACGAAGGGAATCCGCACCACCTGTTCTTCCCGGATGCTTGAGAATTTTGTTCCCCCATACGACGCAGACGTTATTGAAAGAGTCGAGAGAGAAGACGGCGTCATCATCGGAAAAACAAACATGGACGAATTTGCCATGGGATCCTCCACAGAAACCAGCTACTTCGGTCCGACGCACAACCCATGGGACCTTTCAAGGGTTCCTGGAGGATCTTCAGGGGGAAGCGCAGCAGCCGTCGCGACCGATGAAGCTATACTAGCCTTTGGAGCCGACACCGGAGGATCCGTCCGTTGTCCCGCCAGCTACTGTTCTGTTGTCGGTATTAAGCCAACCTACGGTTTGGTTAGCCGTTACGGATTAATAGCCTACGCGAACAGCCTTGAACAGATTGGACCCATGGCAAGAAACGTTTACGATTGCGCCTTGTTTCTCAGCGTTATTGCTGGTCATGATCCCAAAGACACCACATCCGTGAAAGCGTCGGCGAAAGATTACACAGAATTCCTCAAAAACAGCGTTGAAGGGTTCAAAATAGGTGTGCCCAAAGAATTCTTCGGCGAAGGAACGAGTGAAGCTGTTGAGAAACAGGTTTGGAGAGGCGTTCACAAATTGGAAGAGGTGGGGGCTTCTTGCGAAGAAACTTCGCTTCCCAGCCTTGAATACGCTCTTGCCACCTACTACATCGTCGCCATGTCCGAAGCCAGCTCTAACCTAGCAAGATACGACGGACTACGGTACGGCTACCGAATCGACCGCGATAATGGCGACTGGTCAACTGTTTACTCCAAAAACAGGCGAATTGGATTCGGAGCCGAGGTGAGACGCCGAATAATTCTTGGCACCTACGCTCTGTCAGCTGGATATTACGACAAATATTATTTGAAGGCCCTCAAGATTCGAACCTTGATTCGAAGAGACTTCGAGAAAGCCTTCAAAAAATTCAATGTGCTAATCGGTCCCACGATGCCTATCCCTCCGTTCAAGATTGGGGAGAAGATTCAAGATCCCTTAGCTCTATACATGTGCGATGTCGATACGGTTTCTGCGAATCTAGCTGGGCTGCCTGCCATATCGGTTCCATGCGGGTTCACGGATAGCTTGCCTGTTGGAATACAGATTATTGCTCCGCCACTTCGTGAAGACCTGATGTTGCAGGTAGCTTACACGTTTGAACAAAATACGCCATACAAGAACCGAAAGCCTTCGTTGAAGTGAAAAACCTTCACAAATCTTATTTTCATTCTTTAATGACATTAATTAGATTTCGATGTCAGAAATTCCAGAAGAAGATGTTTAGTATCCAGATGAAGAAATAGTTCTGGAAATCCATGAAACTATGTTGAAGAAGTATGGTGGATGGCTAGGATTTGAACGTGGAATAATTGTTTTCAAAAGCATACTTACTGAGGCGAAAGCCGCTAAGGGAATTTACCGTAAAGCAGCCATCCTTCTTAGAGGAATAGGTACAAGAAGAATATTTAAAGACGGCAATCACAGAACTGCGCAAGCACTAACGGAAACCTTTCTCGAAATGAACAATATGCAAATGAAAATTCAGGATTCAAAAGAAATAATCAAGTTTATAAAAGGCATCTTGCATCATGATATTGACGAAATCGAAGAGTGGCTAAAACATGGCACGACGAAAAGATCCAATGAAAGTTTTTCATGAAATACTTAGGAAACGTGATGAAGTTTTCCGCGAGTTAAATAACGGATCAAAAAAAGTAAGAAAATAAGTTATTTCTAGTTTTTCTTTCTATTTTTCACCAGCAAAAATCGAAACCAGTGGTAGCTATATTCTTTGCACGCGCAAAGTCTTTTGTTTGTTGATTAAAATCAGTGAAGGAAAACCTTCGCATGTACGCGAGGATGTTGTTTCATATTTTAAAGAAGAAAAAGTGAGATTTTCAATGGTGTTTCTCGAATAGTTATTGTCCTTTCGGTCTCGTGCTGACCATTAGGGCGGTTTCCCAGGTTGCTACGTCCTCGTCTCTCTGGTTTTTAACAGTGTTCTTAGACTTTAATATCCCTGCGCCAGGCGTGCTCTTGCTTGGCCTCGCCTCAATGACCTCTGACTCAACTCTTATGGTGTCACCGATGAAAACCGGGGCCACGAACCTAACTTTGTCCATTCCCAAGAACGCCAAAACTTCGACCGGTGGGCGTCCTCTCGTTCGCATTCCTAGTCCAGACGCTATGCTTAGGGTTAACATTCCGTGGGCTATTCTCTGGCCGAATGGGCTATTCTTCATGTACTCAGCGTTCGTGTGAAGCTCGGTCCAGTCTCCTGAGAGGCTAGCGAACATGACTATGTCGGCTTCCGTAACTGTTCTGCCGGGCGAGACAGTCTTCTCACCTACCTTAAAGTCCTCGAGATAACTTTTTTCAGCACTCATCTCACAATCAACACCCACTTAATTTCTTAACATCTGGCTAATTGGATTGCTTACAGTATTTAAGTAATACTTCTGCTCGTCTGTCTGTCCAGCTTTTTTAACGACGCTTTTCGCTTAGGTCTTTGTCGAAGTATGCGTCCCCATAGTAAGTGTACAGAACAGCCGCAGGGTTATGCCCCGTAACCCTGTCCTTAGCAATTAGAGTTGTTACAGGAGCCTTAGAATGTTTCGTAAAGAGGATGTCATGACCGACACACAAACCAACAATGATGTTCATATCTGTCCCCGCCCTGTTTAGCAGCACGGCTTGGCCGATTGGGTTGCATGTAACATAACCGATGGCGTAGCCCGTTTCGGATGTCCACTGATACTCTTCAGGTACTCCAACTTCAGATTTTGGTATGCTTCCCGTCTTGCACATGACAGAAAATACTTCGAAGCCGTATTTTTCCAAGATTTTTGATAGAATGTTTGCTTCCTTTTGGAGGCCTATGCAGAATGCTATTCCAAGTTTTTTGTAGTCCATTAGTTTGGCGAATTCGATAGTGTCTTTGAGCCTGGGCCATTGCAGGTAGCCTGTGGCTTCGACGATTCCAGCGTTTGCGGCCAGTTTCTTTTCAAGGGGTCTTTCATAGAGTTTCCTAGCTTCTTCTAAAACGTCGCCGTTTGTCTCCATGGGACAGTTTTTGGGTCCCTTCTCTCCTACAACACAAGACAGGGCTTTGCAGTAAGCACATTTCAAGTTAGAAACCTCTATTCTGTATTCTTCTTCATAGCTTCTCCTAAAAACTTTCGTCAAAAAGAAAGTGGGAAGTATTTTTAGGTCTATCCCTGTGCAGAGTTAGCGGAGTTAGTATTCTTCCCTTTCTATGACCGTTGCTACTCCTTGGCCTCCACCAATGCAGGCGGCTGCTACTCCATACCGAGCATCCTCTAGATTTAGTATTCGTGCAAGAGTACCCATGAGTCGCGCTCCGGTTGCTCCTAGGGGATGGCCAATAGCGGTTGCTCCACCCTTGATATTGACTATTTCCGGATTAACGCCCAATTCTTTCATGTCCCAGAGGGTCACAATGCAAAAGGCTTCGTTGATTTCCCAGAAATCTATGTCCTTGACTTCTAGCCCAGCGTGTTTAAGCGCCATCCGACTGGCGGGAACTGGGCCTTTGCCCATGACTGCTGGGGGAACCGCTGCCCAGCCTAGTCCTTTGATGGTTGCCAGCGGAGTTATACCTAGCTCTTTGGCTTTTTCTTTGGAAGTAAGCATTACGCACGAGGCTCCGGCGTTTAGTGGGGAAGAATTTCCCGCTGTTATCACCCCGCCTTCTTTGAAAGCTGGTGGAAGGCTTTGAATCTTTTCCAGCGTTGTGTCAGGTCTTACGCTGAGGTCCAGGTCAATCACTTCCTTTGATCCGTCGGGAAGGGTGACTTCAAAGGGTAGAATTTCGTCCTTGAAGAAGCCTTCTTCTTGGGCCTTCGCCGTCAATTGATGACTTCTCAGAGCCCACTTGTCCATGTCTTCCTTTGTTATCCCAAATTTTTCCGCTCCTTCTTTGAAGAGCCTCTCAGCCGTAAGTCCCATGACAAAACCTGTCTCCATTTCGTACTTCTTGTATTCATCCTCGGTGGCCAAGTCCATGGGTGGACTGATCCACTGGTTCTCGATGCCCATGGGAACGCGGGTCAAGTGTTCCATCCCGCAGGAGATTGTGATATCGGAGTAGCCTGTCATAATTTCCATGGCACCCATATGCGCGGCGGTCATGGAAGAACCACACTGCTTGTCAACGAAAACCGCTGGGACGTAGTCCGGTAGATGGGCTAGCAGTGAAACTGATCGGCCTCCGTAGGTCCATTGTTCCCATACACCAAAGGCACTTGCTATTTGAACTTCGCCGATGTCGTGAGGGTCAATTTTGTTTCTTTCCACAATCTTCTCTATCAGCGTGGCGGCCATGTGATCCGCCCTCAGACTGTGAAACTTGTCTCGTTCGGGCTGTCTAGGTCTAGACCGAGAAAACGCTGATCGTAGGTAGTCAGCTATTACAACTTCTCTCATTTTTCTCATCTCTCTCCTTTCTATTGTGAATGTGGAGAGTGACATTTTGTGTTGTTGCGACTTTTAAACTTAACTCCGTTTCACCAGAAGCGAGAGAATTTGGCTGTTAGAAGCCGTTTAGGAAATATATAAGAATTCGGAAATAAAATTCAGTGTGGAGGTTCGGTCCAATGGTCAACGGTAGTGAAGAAAGGTCGGTTTTTTCCAAAGTAGATCAGATCGGAATTGTTGTGAAGGATGTGGAAAAATACATGAAATTCTATGAAAAAACGTTTGGGGTAGAGCCGTTTCCTACGGTAGAATCCGCCATAAACTCTGCTAAGCTGAAGATCGTCTTGTTTGAGTTAGGTGAAGTAGAAATAGAGTTGATTCAGGTCGTTGAGGGAGAATCTATTCATTCCAGATTTCTTGAAGAAAGGGGCGAAGGGCTTCATCATTTGGGCTTCTTTGTGAAAGATATAGAAAAGGAGTTGGCCAGACTAGAGAAAGAGGAAATCAAAGTATTGGAAAGAGGCGAGGTTCTTGGAGCAGTCAAGTTTGCCTATCTGGACACAGAGAAGACTCTAGGCGTTGTTTTAGAGTTGATTCAATACGGTTAATCGAACGAAAATTTCCTTAGATTCAAGATAGACAGCTAGACTAAGACAGCTTCACAACTTTTATGGGTAAGTGTGATCTGAAATCCTATCCTCTATATTAAGTGAGGATTGGCCACAAATAGGCAACGAGGCTGATGCCCAACACTAAAGTCCACAGATTTATCAGGAGTTCAAACACCATCTGGTTTGAGAGGGCAATGAGGGGATAAAGGTTGTTTTGTATGTTGAAGGTTATGTCCATCAGAGCTAGGAATATCATGGAACCGGCGGCGAGCAGAGAAAAGAATTGTCCGTAGGGTTGTTCTGTTAAAAGTCCTACAGCGCCTATAAGGGAGCAGGCGCAAAGCCCCCATAGATCGGCAACGGGGAAGGCTTTCTCGAATTTTATGTACCATTCCTCCTCTATGACTTGGACTCCCCCAGTGATGTAGAAGTCAACCCAGTAATAAATTGTGACAAGCGCTGTTATGATCAATAGCACTGCCAGAATTATAGTCATCAGATCCATGGCTATCTACCCTTCAATGTTGTATTTGGCGTATTCGCCGTGGAACTCTGTTGGAATCGTCCTCAAAATCTCTAGCCAACGTTCCGTGGCCTTCGACAACTTGAGAACTTTCATTAAACTTCCTCTAACATTGAGTTTCTTCAATAGAAATGCCTTTGTAACCCCAGTTTTCCCGATTATGGTATTTGCCCAAACGCCATCCTTTCCTGAAATCGTGAACTCGGTTTTCCTCTCCCCTAGCCATATGTCGGTTATCTTACCATCTTCAACGGTGTAGCCTAAAACTATGTCCTTTTCAACGTCTTTCTGGGGCTCGGCTTGAATCATGAATGTGTAACTTGCGTCTTCTCCTTTAGCCAATTCGAGGTATTTTTCGTCGGCGTTACTCTTTTCCATAACTTCTTTCGGGTATTCTTTACTTGCAAGCTCCATTTTATCCTCCACCAACCATCACAACGATTTTAAACTCTTTAATTGGTCTCGTTAAGGGCTTAAAACCTTTTTCAGAGATTTCATCCACCTCCATTACTGACGTAATAATCTTCCCCGTGGAGACCCAAGGGAGGAAAATCTTCCCGCTATCATCGAAAGACCTAGAGTTTGAACTTCTCCCTTATCTTTTCCATCGTTATGGCATCTGGCCCCGCTAGTAGCGTGGCTATAAACTGAGTTTTGGCGCACTCCTCAACCATAATATTCAAATTGCAAGCGTCCTCTATGCTAGGCCCAACTGTCACGATGCCATGATTTTCTAGAATTACAGCGTCGAAATCTTTGATCTTCTTCTCGACGACTTCCGCGAGCTCTTGCGTCCCTGGAAACTCGAAAGGCACTATGGGAACCCCATTCGGAATGAAAAGGAACATCTCTATTAGAATGGGAAGAATTTCAATTCCTGCGACGCCAAAGGCTGTGGCGGTTGGAGCGTGTGAATGTACAACTCCTCGAACGTCGTCACGCGTTCTATAGATCGCCGTATGCATTGGCGTTTCTATCGAGAGGCTTAGTTCTCCTTGAATCTGTTTTCCTTGAAGGTCTACTACGGCTAGATCGTCAAGCTTCAAAGCACCCATGCTAACGCCACTAGGCTTTATCAGAATGGTGTCCGTGTTAGGAATCCTAGCGCTAATATTTCCAACGGTTCCAGGCACGAATCCATGGGCGTATATCTCCATGCCAGCCTTCACAAGTCTTTCACGAAGGTCCTGAACGACACTTTCGCTCATGATCTCCCTTCCAAAGGCTTGGTCTCAAGTTTGCAGTTTCTAAAGACTTTAGGGTTTTGAAGGCTTTAGGTCTTTTCTGAATAGTCTCAAACACACGCATTTTCAGCATTCAGCTATAGAGACTTTCCTGAGTTCAGCCGACGATACATTTGCCGGTTGTTTTTGTATATGTTTTTGAACTCCTTGAAGATTCCCCCGTAGAGTTTAACATTCTTCGGGTTCGGCTCGAACACTTTATCAACCCTTACGAGTTTCTCGGCATCCTCGAACCGTTTTATGTATCCAAGAGTCACTGCAGCTATTATTGCGGCACCTTTGGCACCTGCTTCCTTGGGGTCATGCACCTGTTTTATACGTCTATCTAGAACATCAGCGAATATCTGACACCAAGTGCGCGAGAGCGGGCCTCCCCCAATCATGTTTATGGCCTCCGCCCTCTGGGTCAGTTTTTCCAGATAGTACAGTGCCCATTTCATGTTGAACGCAACTCCTTCAAGTACAGCCCTTACTACATGCCCACTCAAGTGTTCGAGACTCAAGTTATGGAATCCTCCCCTGACTGTGGGATCGTCTAAGGGTGCCCTCTCACCGAATAACCAAGGGGTGAATATCAAACCTCTTGAGCCAGACTCAACATCAGCAGCCATACGGTCGAACAACTCGTAAACTTCCTTAACGTTCTCCTTAAACATCTGAGCTTTTACCCAATCTAGACATGCACCAGCGGTCTCTTGCTCTGCTACACAAAGGTACATGTCAGGGTTTGCGCTGCATATGCTACCCACGTAGTGTCTAACGTCTTTCTTTCTCCGTGACGTATGGCATGCTACCCAGCTGCTCGTTCCGACATAGGCATGAATTTGGTTCTCCGCAACAGCACCTGAACCAATGGCTGCCGATGTGATGTCCCCGGCACCCACCACTATAGGCGTTCCCTCGGATAATCCCAAATCTTCAGCTGCTTCTGCTGTAAGTCTACCAGCCAGTTCTGTTGACTTCTTGATTTCGGGAAGTTTTTCTCTATGGATGCCGTATTTCTTGAGAATCGAATCGGACCAACAGAGTCTTTCTGTCCTAGTGTCCATTAGCCAAGTTATGTTTGCATTGTCCCTACTCGTAACGAAATTCCCAGTACACTTATACAAAAGGTAATCCTTAGAATCCAGAAACTTGAACGCCTCAGAGTAGATATCAGGCTCGTTTTCCTTCAACCACAATATCTTGGATATACCGTCCTTTCCGGCAAGTCCTGGCGCACCACCTGTAATTCGAAGAAACCTCAGTAGCGTGAAAACGCTGTATCCCGATACCTTTATCACTCCACTCCATATCTTTTTCGCTTGCTCCGAGGCCCTCGTGTCCAGCCATATCATACACGGCATCAGAGCTTCACCCTTCTCATCCACAGGTAAGGTTCCCGCCATCTGAGCTGAAAACACCAGCCCCGCGATATCGGAAGGCTTTGTCCCTGTGGAGTCTAACAGTTCCCTAGTGGTAGTTACAACAGCATTCCACCAGTCGGAAGGGGATTGCTCCGCACACCCCCTCTTAGGATAATGTACACAATACTCAGCGGTCGTGCTTCCAACAAGGGTGGTGTCCAATCTCACTAGTGCGGCCTTGTTGCCGCTGGTTCCGACATCATGGGCAAGTATGTATTTTTCCTTCATATACCTAGGCTCATCCTCTCGACATTTCCGTCTTTGTCTATATGCTCGATAACGATTGGCATA
>JACUTO010000207.1 GCA_014859755.1 Candidatus Bathyarchaeota archaeon | reverse complement strand
CCTGCTCATCTTCAAATCATTTCGCATAACAATGACTTGCTTATATCGAAAAGTAGGTGAATCAGCAGACGGTTTCTCAGCCATCCTCTTAACCTCGGCAAATTATAGTGTCTAAACTAATAGTCTTTGCGTTCCGTGGTTCTGTTGCGGTAATGTAGATGTGTGTTGCAAAGTGAGGCTCAACATTCCAAACCTGTTGCAAACCGAGGCTTATGCGGAGTGCATAATAGGGAGCGATATATCATTCATGTTAGCAAATCTTATACGAACGATTTGAAATTAGAAGAGAGGGAGAATAATTTGTCCCGAGTAATACCAGCAGTTGGAAAAATGCTGAAACCCATTAAAGAAGATTTAACGACTATCAAGGGACAACTTGATGGGATTAGCAAATCAATTGACGATTTGACTCTAAGAATAGAAGAAATTGAGGAAATCTTGAAAGCCGCGAAAGCGAAAGGAAAGAAAGCTAAGGTGGCGCCTTAGAATTGACCCCATTCACAAAGGTTTACCGTCGGACGACAGAGAAAGAACTCAATTATGCTAGAACTAGAGATATTTTGGAAGAGTTGCGAGTTTTGGAGAAACAGAAAGGTTGGGCAATCTTCGAAGCGTTAAAGGTGCTAAAAGAAGGGAAAGCAGATAGTTTTTCTTTCACGAAGGACACTCCCTACCAATATTTCTATGGAAGAATAAACGAAGAAGTCGTAATTTTAAAGTTGAAAACGAGGAAGGGAGAAACTGAGTTTAGGGTTCCTATCGAACAACTAGTTTGAATGCACCTTTCTTATCAGCTCTAGCCGCGCGCGCATTTTGGGCGAGAACTTGAAGTAAGCCATGAAAGGATGAAATAGAGCATTGTAACCAGCGTTGTGGGATGTCTAATCATAGGGATAAGCGACCTCCCTTGAAAATCGAGGTCTCCGACCTCCTCAAGCACGTCATCGACTCCCAACTTCGCGCATAAATCAACGATTTTGTCCACCTTGTCATCAGGCAAGCGGTTGAGCAGTTTCCTTATTTGACGCATCACCATCAAGTCGAAACCCACCAACTCCTTCCATCGAGACTGATATCGGGACAGGAAAGTTTCAGAGAAATCGTTGTTCTTTACGGCTTCGTATGCGACCTCTCCGGCAATTTTGGAACACGACAGCCCAACGATCACGCCTCCTCCGGTCGTTGGTTTCACCTGCGAGGCTGCGTCTCCCACCACGAGAAGCCCGTTTGAATATGTTTTGGGGACGGGGCCTCCAAGCGGGATGGGATGAAGAGAAAGACTCGTGATGCTACTCTTCCTTAGTTTTTTAGATGCTACGGGATGGTTCTTCATGAAACGACGCAGGTATTCTCGAGGATCACCAGCCCACGTGGCCAAACCAACCTTCGCCGAAGCGTCTCTTTTAGGAATTATCCAAGCAAAGAAGCCTGGAGCATATTTTCTTCCAAGATACACCTCAACCATGTCCCCGTCTATTTCATCCACTCTGTCCACTTCTGCTTGGATTGCTTTGACGACCATGGAGCCTCGAAGCGTCTGTAGCCCAGTTTTCTTCAGAAGAGTGGACGAGCAGCCCTCAGCGTCTATCACAACATTCGACGCCAAACTCTTTTCATCTCGGCCTTTTTTGACAGCAACCCCCACGACGAAACCTGAATCAAACAGAAAGGACTTTACCCTCGACTCCAAAAAGTATCGCGCCCCAGATTTCGTGGCGAGGTCTGAGAGATGCTTATCGAATAATTCCCTGTTAACAACATAAGTTACAGGGGAATCGCGTCTGATTACGAACTCTTTACCCGACGGTGAATGGAAAACGGCTCCTTTGATCTCATTTTCAATGACCTCGCGCGGTAAGCGTAGCCCTAACCGTTCCAAACCAGCAATGCTCAGATGACCAGCGCAGTGTTTGGGAACCCCTATCTCCCTATGCTCTTCGCAAACCAAAACCTCGGCGCCCAGCCTCGCGGCTGTCAAAGCCGAAAACGAACCGCAGGGGCCTCCTCCAACCACAATGATGTCAGTCTTTCCGTTCACTTCTCTTCCTCTTACGTGAAACCATTGATTTTAGTATAGTCTTAGAAAGGCATTAAAAGATAGCACATATAAGAGAGTGTTTCTATATCGAGTTTTCCTTGAGGTGTCGCTGTGAGTGAGAGAGTAAGCGTCGTTATGCCTACGTGCACATCATGCAACCGAACTATTCCTCCGGGAGAAGAGGCGACAAAATTTCCGTGCCCCAACTGCGGAGAAATAGTTATCTGGCGTTGCTCTAAATGCCGAAAGTTTGGAAGACCATACCGCTGTCCAAAGTGCGGATTTACAGGACCATAGGAGAAGGAAAAGACTTGGGAAACATCGTTATCTCCTTCAAAATTTTTCCATCCGAAGCAACAGTCGACCTCAACTTGCTGAAAGAAAAAATAAAGAAGCAGTTACCAAAGTTTGCTTCAGCTCATGGATTCGCCGAAGAACCAATAGCCTTTGGACTCTCAGCATTAATCGCACACATCGTCCTCCCAGAAGACAGGTCGGGAGTGTTAGACGAAGTGGAGAGTTACCTCCTTAAAATCAAAGAAGTCAGTCAGATAGAAAC
>JACUTO010000206.1 GCA_014859755.1 Candidatus Bathyarchaeota archaeon | reverse complement strand
GCAACTGCAGGAGATAACAAGAAAAGTACAAGGGCCGGAGGAATTTTTGATCGGGGACTATTTGTGACATTCAATGGGGTTCATCTTAAGTTGGAATTTGAATTCTGAACTGATTCTAGAGTCACGGTTTCAGATATAGAAATATGAGATAGATAGGGCGTTCATAAACGTTATTTATTAAATAAAACTACAGAAGACAACAGTGCTTAAAAGGAAGAAGGAAAGGTGAAGCAACCTCTCGTATACGAAGTGGACTTGACCAAAATTCAAGGAGACGGAGATTTTCCCTGTCCCAATTGCGGGGTTATCATATCTCCTGAAGATGAAACAGAGGATGTTTACAGCATTCTAGAGACGAAGGTTAGAGGCCAAGCTTTAGAAGAATTGGTGATCCAATGCAACAAGTGTGGAAGCAAAATCCGTCTGATCGGTTTCCTCATCCCCGAGATTGGATAACCCTTAAACTGGAACGACTCCCAGCTTGGAGAGTTAGGTCTAAAGTCTCTAGCTTATCGTAACTTTTACATCGTCTACGTTGTAGGTCATTTCAGTTTCCCATCTCACCGTAATTCCCACAGCAACCCACACTTCTCCGCTAGAACCCGTGTACAGAGTTGTTTCGTGAGTATAACGTTTCCATCCCGCAACTTCATTGGCTTGCCCAAGAACGGTAAAGTCTGCCTCAACTTCGGGGTTGGAGATCCCAGCATACGCACACACACTCGCTATAACATTGAAACTCTCCTGTTCACTGTAAAACTCAAAAGAAACCTTAACTTGGATTTGCGAGTTATTTTTCGCAGATATTTTCTTCTCAATCCAAACTGTGCCATCATCCTGCCTTCCATCAACATACAACTCCACTGAATATTGCCCAGAATGGACTAGAGACGTTACTCGAGAAACATTCCAAGCAACACATTGACCGGGATTGTTTGGGTCTAAGGGGACGTCAGCATCTTCTATCCATTCACCGAAATCCTGTTCAAAGCTTTCATTGTATAAAACAGGTTTAGGATAAAAATACCATACAGCGACAACGCTGACCACGATTAGTATCCCAATAACGAAATAGCTTTTGAAACTTAGCTTCATTTAGACATTCCCTCGTAAAGCAAAATCTGTTGGTTATAGATAATACTACGCTTTAGAACAGTCAGGAAATAAGGGAAGGTAAAACTTTTTTCCAAAAGATACGGTGTTCTACCAAAAGCAAGGTATATACTCTCTTACTCTGAATGCAGCTTCCATTCTTTTTGCCAATTTTCTCACCTTCGAAATATCCACTTCCGGGATGGTTACAGCGGTTATTTCCGTGTCTAAATCCTCCTTAGCTTTTTCAATAAACTCCAAAACGCTTTCAAAGGCGTTTTCAAATTCGGGTTTGCACACTTGATTGTATGTTGCCTTGTCGTGGGCGTTCAAGCTTACGCTCACTTTGTCTACGCCGGCTTTCTTTAATTCCTTCACCACATCCTTCCCGTTATTCAGCAAGTATCCTTGACCGTTAGTGTCTACTCTAACAACCTTCCCGGAATACTTCTTTATCCATCCGGTAACTTCTAAAACACAGTCCAGCCTTTCTAGAGGTTCTCCAAATCCGCAGAAAACAACCTCACTCCAATTCTTTCTGTTTATAACCTTTTGCAGTTCTTTGATTACCTCGTTTGAGGACGGTTCCTTCCGCAGTTTTAGATTAAACTCTCGAATACCGTTTTTGAATTTTTTGAAACAGAAATAGCAATTGTTGGGGCACCTGTTAGTTATGTTTAGGTATAGGCTGTTGCCAAGCCAATAGACCACGCTTGAACTCTTCTTCATGAAGGACACGAACCGGTTCCACTTTCATATATTTATTAAAAGACGTGGAAAAAAACAGTTATCATCGCGCGTTATATAACTCTCTTTAAAAGAGACTGTCAGGTTTGTTTATTAGCTGTGAGTTGGTGATGGATGCCTTACTATGTTTACATCCTTCTTTGTAAAGATGGTAGCTATTACACTGGATACGCCGAGGACGTGAAACGTCGGGTTGAACTGCATAAAAGGGGTCAAGGAGCTAGATATACGAGGATGCATGAACCTGAGAAGATAGTGTACGTGGAGGAGTTCGACAGCCGTGGCGAGGCCATGAAGAGAGAACGAGAAATTAAATCGCTCAGCCACAACAAGAAACAAAGATTGGTAAATTTATATGATGAGACAAATTTAGTGAATGTATTAGCGCATGCGCGCGCGTCATCCGCGTGCGCTTAATTTTGAGAACATGCATCAGAGGATGTTGTTGCTTGGAAATTAAGACCAACGTATTTAAGTTATGTAGCTGTTATGAAAAGGGAAAGTTAGAGGTGGTAGAGTGGGCAAAAAGAAGGTCAAAAGCGAAGAAGAACTCAAGAATATGGTGCTGCCTGTGGCCAACGACGTCATTGGTGTAGCCAAAAAAATGCTGGGTAACGATCGACTTCTAGTGAGCTGTCAAGACGGCAAGGAGCGCCTCTGCAGAATCCGAGGAAAGATGAAGAGAAGAATGTGGATAAGGCAGGGAGACATCGTTCTGGTCTCTCCATGGGACTTCCAATCCGACAAGCGGGGCGACATCATATGGCGATACAAAAGAAATCAAGCCG
>JACUTO010000205.1 GCA_014859755.1 Candidatus Bathyarchaeota archaeon | reverse complement strand
TTTCAAATGCAGTTCGTTTTCTAGATATTTTTGATTCAGCATTTTCTTGATCTTCAAGAATTTTTCCAAACCTTTTCTGGTTTGCTTCTCGTAGATGTTGAACTCTCCTTCGAAAAGATCTAGAACTGCACGGACTTCTTGTGGAGGATGCATCTCAGGATCCATTATGGCTAAAGTGGTGAAACCTTTCGATTTCAATTCTGGAATGAGTGCATTTAGCCATCTTCTGGTTTGAACAGCATGATGCTGCAGTAAAACGTCCGAAACGATTTCAACACAAGCTCTTCTTGGACCCTTTAGCGCATTGTCTAATCTGCGGAAAGCCGAGGACAATGCAATGGTAATGTCTGTTAGGTTTTCTACGCCTTTTAGCTTGAATACGTTGGGTAAGCTTTTGATGATTTTGTCTGCCTGAGGATTACATATGAAAAGGTAGAAATTTGACTGAAATTCCTCTGCGAGGTCCTTTACCCCGCTAGACTTCGAAATAACGTGAAACGTGACTTGGCCATTTTTCGCTCCTGTTTCAAGAAAACTATTAATCAGCAAGTCCCTTTCGTCGCACGAAGGCGAGGTCATTATGACTGCATAATTTCGGGGTACCCCACCAAACAACAAATTATCAAGATCCCCACATCCAGTAGGGATACGGTCTGGAAGAACAACCTCTGAAACCTCAACTGCCACAGGTTCAGGCTCTGAGATCACTTGCTGTCGAGTTTCTAGGGAAATTATTCTTGACTTTATTTTCTCTACTCTCTTTTTGGCACCCATTTTTTGGTATATTTTCAAGGCTTGGTTTAGAAGCGAATAAGCTATTTCTATGTCGCCTTCTTCACTTCTGTCCAAATACATTAAGCTATATTCGTATAGAAGTTCAGCGAATCGCTGCACATACCATTTTTGTGCGTTTAGGGATTTGTATCCTCCGAGGCTTTTTTCGAAGTGTTGAGCGGACTGTTTCCAGTTTTCATGTTCTCTGAAAAGAATCGCTTTCAACATTTCAGCGTAAGGTGTAACTAGTCTGTTTTTTGTTTTTGTTGCGTAATCGTAGGTTTCTTCAATTAGTTCTTTGGCTTTTTCAATTTCCCCTTTTTTAAGATATAATTTTGCGAGAGCTGGAAATATTGTGCCAAACTGGGCATCCGTATCTCCTGCTCTTTCATAGATGCTGTTGCTTTCATTGAAGTATTTCTCAGCTTCCACGTAGTCTTCCATTTCCATGAATAACTCTCCGAGGAAAAGAGTAGCTTCTCCAGAAAATTGATATTCTCCAACTTTTCTTGCAATATCAAGGGCTTCCATTAGATATTGGAGGCTTTTGTCCCATTCTCCCAAAACTTGATAACATCCCCCAAGGCCGTACATTGCGCCTGCGATGTGAACGGTATGCCTCGTTCGTTTGGCCAATGTTAAAATGTCCTCAAAGATGTAAACGGCTTTCTGCATCTCTCCCATGAACGCATATGATGCCCCCAGCAAAGAATCAAGCCAAGGTAAGCCGTACAAAGCACCGACTCTTTTCGCATATTCCGACCCTTCTTGAGCAGTTTCGAACATCTTTTGAAATTCTCCCGTGAACCAGTAAACACTAGAAAGGTTGTTATACAGACGGACGACATTTGCTATATCGTTGTTTTGGAGAGCTATTTTCAGTCCCTGTTCAAAGTATTTTGACGCCTTTCCGAATTCTCCTGAACGCATCTCGGACATCCCCAGATTTGCATAACAGCCTACAAGAACTTTGGAGTTACTTAATCTCTCTGCTAATTCAAGGGCTTTCTGTGCCCAAGGCAAAGCTTCCGCAGATTTGCCACGTCGCCAAAGCATATGAGAAATATCTTCATACAAACTGGCTAATTCCACGCTTTCTGCCTGTTTTTCAAGTATTTCTAAAGCCATACGATGATGCTCAGAAGCCTTGTCCCAGTCACCAGCGATTCCCCAGAATCCGGATGCCATTCCGGCATGAAGCCTTGCAACGTTTTTCTCATCTCCCAGCTGATTCCATAACGTTAACGATTTATTAGCGTATTCAATGCCAGCATCAAATTCCCCCATCCACATCTTAAGGTCGCCAAGTCTCTCAATTATATGCGCTTTCTGTTCAAGATTACCCTCCTTCTCTTCAAGAAGCTCAAGAGCGTGCTGAAGATAGGAAAAAGCCTCATCATAAGCGTAAACCTTCTGTGCCTTTTCTCCTGCCTTCAAAAAGTAGTCAAGCGCCTTATCTTTGTCACCACCTTCCAGAAAATGATAGGCAAGCTCTCCAAAATGCTCATCAATCCTTTCAGTGTATACCTTCTCTAAGGCGCGCCCCACAACGCCATGAAGCCTCTTACGTCTCAAACGGCTAACTTCCTCATAAACAACGTCTCTGACTATGATATCGGCAAAGGAACACACGTCTTCTCCACGAATAACCCTCTCCTTTATCAGTCCAGTTTTGAGCATTTTCTCCATAATTTCAAGCAACTTATCCTCTTCAATGCCGGTAACTCCACATAGAGCCTCAAAAGTAAAATCTTTTCCAACAAAAGAAGCCAGAGTCAACAAGCGTTGAGACTCATCATCTAGCCGGCTTATTCTCTTCTTTATGACGCTCTTAACAGTTTTCGGGAACTCAATCCTC
>JACUTO010000021.1 GCA_014859755.1 Candidatus Bathyarchaeota archaeon | reverse complement strand
GGCGCTTCCTAATGGCACCTATGAATTCAGTTTCTTTTAGCAACCCGGAGATTACCTCCAGTTCTTTGTCGTCGGGCTCCATACAGTCTATCCAAAGCCAATTAGCCTCTTTGGCGAGTCTTTGCAATTCACTTAAAGAATCGGCATCTCTTGCCTGCAACTCATTCAATTTTGTAAGCGTATACGCCCATATCATTTTGCACTCATTCCACTGAACATCGATAGAAAACTCGAAACTGCCACGAATTTATATCGGGACTCGTTGCCTCACGCCTTCAAAAAACCCAATGACAGCAAAGTTTCCTATAAATCTTCTGTTCTTAGCGCGCTAATAGAAAAAGTAGAGAAGGGAGGCTAAAGAAATTAAGGCAACCGTACGCCTAGAGAGACATGCTATGAAACTGCCAATCTTCAACGCTCCAAGAATCGGATGCTGCACATGCCTCCCAAAATATAATTTAAACACCTACCTAGGACGCTGCGCCCACGCCTGCATCTACTGCTACGCAGTCAAGTTTCCAAGCTTTGTCGGTCCAACTTCGCCGCGCCTAAAGTTGCTCGACCAGATTAAAAATATGGCTAGGAACACTCAGCGCAAGCTTCCGGTGATGATGAGCGACTGCACAGATCCGTATCAACCGTTAGAAAGGGAACATAAGATTACGCGAAGATGCGCCGAAGTCCTAGCGAAGCATCGTTTCCCACTTCTCATAGTTACAAAATCAGACCTTGTTACCCGAGACTTGGATGTTTTCAAGCAAACTCCAACAGTTGTGTCGATAACGGTAACAACGCTGCGAGAAGACATTGCAAGTTTCATTGAGCCACATGCGCCATCTCCAGATCGCAGAATTTCCGCTCTACAGAAGGTAGCTGACAAAGACATACCTGCAGTGGCAAGAATAGACCCCATCACACCAACCATCAACGACGACGAGAAGGATTTCGAAAGGCTGGTCTCGACGCTGGCAGACATAGGCGTGAAACAAGTAACCATAGCAACCATGAAACCCGTGAGAGGATTCTTTTCTACGTTAAAGCAGACGAATCCAGTGGTCTATAAGAGATTGTTTCAGCTCTATGCTGACGGAAAATGGATTATAGGCTACAAATATCTACACGAGGAACGAAGAAGGCGGATTTTAGAAAAGCTACGACCAATCGTATTAAAGCACGAATTGGGTTTCGCGTCTTGCAGAGAAGGCTTTTCCCAGTTTAACACCGTGTTATGCGATGGCACAACGTATTGCAGAAACCTATTAAACGCCTATTTTAGATAATCTAGCCGTCGCAAGGTGTTAGACTTCGTCGATGAATTTGCTGGGTCTAGGTATTTCCGAAGACAATCCTCGTCTCTTGCGTATTTCCTCTATAACCGTTAACGCAATGTTTTCAGGAACTTTTTCCCAGTGATCAAACTGGGTTTGCCAGAAGGCATGGCCCGAGGTTGCAGATCTCATTTCGGCGGATAGGCCAAAGGTTTCAGCAACTGGAATGAATCCCTTGATCATGGATACTGGGCCCTTCTGTTCCGAAGCCACTATTCTACCTCTTTTGCGGGTTATGATGCCCGTTACCTCTCCAACCCATTGGTGAGAAACTGAAACACCGATTTTATATACGGGTTCAAGAAGGATGGGTTCGGCTGTTAGGAACGAGCCGAGAAAAGCTCTCCTCGTTGCAGGCATGACCTGCGCTGGCCCACGGTGCACAGGGTCTTCATGCAACTTGACATCCATAAGCTTCACCTTTACTCCTCGCATGGGCTCTTCGCAAAGTGGACCGTTTTGGGCAGCCCATCTGAAGCCTGCATTGATCATTTCTCTTGCTTCTCTAAGGAATTGGATGCCCTTTGTCAGGTCAACTAGAATGTTTTTATGTTCTTCGAGAGTCCACACGTTTCTCGCTTCTTTGGTGGGCCATCCAGCTTCCTTATGTAACACGGTGCCTATTCGTTTTCGTCCCATCGCTTCCATGATATCTCCTTTTTCAATCATTTCAATAACTTTCTCTTCCAGCGGTTCCACCTGTATCCAGAACCTGTTGTGTTTGTTGGGACTCTTCGCCATTGCCACCACGCCTTGTCCAGCAATGCTTTCTCTGTAAACGACGATGGGACGAGAAGTGGTGATTTCTAGTCCTCCTCCGTATTCTTTGAGGAATTTAACAGCAATTTCCAGGTGAAGCTCACCCATTCCGCTGAGGAGATATTCACCAGTTTCCTTGTTTATGGTAGTTACTAGGTTAGGGTCATCGATTGCTAAGCGTTGCATGATGTCTACAAGGCGCGGTAGATCCCTTGGGTGTTTGGGTTCTATGGCGATGGTGATAACTGGTTCAGAGACGTATTTTATGCTTTCAAAAGGGATCATTGAGTCTTTATGTGCGACATCGACAAGGGTTTCGCCGGCTCTGGCAAGATCTAAACCTAGAAGCGCCGATATGTTTCCGGCGACTATACGATCCACAACCTCTCTAAAGGCACCCATATACATAGAGACCTGTTGAACCCGATAATCCTTCTTGGCTCCCACCAAGTAAACCCGATCCCCTTCTCGGACGGATCCTGAAAACGTGCGTCCCGTGGCGACAAGGCCTGCGTGGGGGTCTATATGGGCGGATGTTAAACATATCACGGTGGGGCCGTTCTCATCGCATTTAAGCATAGCTTGTCCTATTTCAGATTCTAGTTCACCTTTCCAGATTTTGGGGACTCTGTATTTTTGGGCTTCTACGGGGTTTGGAAGATTTTTGACGACCATGCTCAATATAGCGTCATGGAGTGGAATCGTTTTTTGAAGTTCTTGCCAACGTCCTTTTTGATACGCCTCTACAACATCGCTGAATTTTATCCCTTTCTGCTGCGCGAGGTCAACGGTGAAACCCCATCTGTGAAGGGCGGAGCCGAAGGCAACTGTTCCCTTGGCTGGGTCGACTCTCCATTTTTCTCTTTGTTCCGGTTCTCCGTACAGGTCTATCAGGTTGTTGAAGTCGCGGATTATTCGGAGAAGCTTGCTCTGCACCTGGTCTGAGCTGAGTTTTAGTTCTCTGATTAGGCGGTCGACTTTGTTGATGAAGAGGACGGGTCTAACTCTTTCTTCTAAAGCTTGTCTTGTCACGGTTTCTGTTTGAACCATGACTTCTTCAACTGCGTCTATGACTACGACGGCTCCGTCGATGGCTCTTAGGGCGCGTGTTACCTTGCCTGTGAAGTCTACGTGCCCAGGGGTGTCTATGAGGTTGACGACGTATGGTGTGCCCCCTACTTCGTAGAGGAGGGATATGTTGGCTGTTTTTATGGTGATGCCTCTTTTCTGCTCCTCCTCAAGATAGTCCAGGGCTCTTGCTTCGCCCGCTATTTTTGGTGATAGGAGACCTGCTTCTGCTAGGAGGGAATCCGTCATGGTTGTTTTTCCATGGTCTATGTGGGCGATTATGCCTATGTCTCGGATGTCCTGTTTTTTGGTCATGAGTTTGATGATTTCGCTTGTTTGTCTAAACTTTGGCACTTTTTTGGTTCCTCTGTTAGGGTGAACTAGCATGCTAGGTGAAAAGCTAACCTATTAACCTTACGATGTATCGCTAAACGTTTCAGTGTCGTCTAACTAGCTTCCCTACAGCCTTTCAACTAATACCATAAGACTTCGAACTTAAAACCCATTAATTCTACACATAAAGTTTTAAGACCGATGTTTCTTCCAAAATTCTATCAGTTCTTTTACGGCATCGCTAGGATTTATGCTGCGCCCATTTTTCGTTATCAAAACTCTTTCAACATGGAGGAGTCTCCGATAAGTATCTGGTGAAATCCAGATCGTCGTCATTCTCATTTTTTCTGGCATTCTTCTCCATATTCCATATCAATATCCGAGGTTTCTTGAAAAAGATTATGAATTTGAAATTCTTATTGCAAATCATTTTTCATTAAGAAACGAGATTGCGTTTGTAAAGGTGGCGACACGTTAAAAACATGATTATTATAATAAAACATAATCTTAATAGGGAGGCCTCAATATCAATCCAAGAGCTGGAAGGATGAAGGGTGCATCACTGCCAAACAAAGTGATTGTGAAAGCTCCCGCCACAACCGCTAATCTCGGTCCAGGCTTCGACGTTTTCGGCCTGGCTCTAGAACAACCAAGCGACAAGGTTACGATAATTCCGGTTTCCAAAGACATCGAAATCAAAGTTTCCGGCCTAGCCGCAGATACCATCCCCACCGATCCTGAGAAAAACACAGCGGGAGTCGTTGCTAAACATATTCTGCAAGAATTTTCGTTAAAAACCGGGTTAATGATCAAGCTTGAAAAAGGAATCTTGCCCAGTGTAGGTTTAGGCAGCAGCGCGGCCTCAGCGGCAGCAGTTGCCTTCGGATTAAATCGTTTATTCAACCTTAAACTCGACCATAAACAGTTGATTCAGCTGGCTGCCAAGGGCGAAATAGCCTCAGCTGGTTTTGAACACGCAGACAACGTTTCCGCCGCCATCTACGGAGACTTCATCATCATCACGTCCTACAGCCCCCTAGAAGTCATTCATCTAGAATCTCCGCCTAATTTGGGCATATGCATGGCCATTCCAGAAGTGCCTACGTCACCTAAGAAAACTGAAAAAGCCCGTTCCGTTCTACCCAAGACGGTTTCAATGGAAAAACTTGTGCACAACGTAGGACACGCCGCAACTATGGCTGCGGGTTTCGCCACGGGCGATGTAGACACTATTGGAAAGTCCATGTCTGACGCCATTGTCGAGCCAGCTAGAGCCTTCATGATTCCGGGTTATCAAAAGGTTAAGGAAAGGGCCTTGAAAGCTGGTGCCTGCGGAGTGGCCGTCAGTGGCGCCGGACCCGCCATGATGGCTATAGTAAACAGCAATAATACCAACTCTTCTAGAGTTGCCAAAGCCATGGAAGAAGGATTTAAATCTGCTGGCGTAAGTGCTGAAACTTTCTGCACAAAACCTGGAAAAGGAGTTTCCCTGTTAGAGGTGAAGGAATGATATACCAAGCGTGTATAGCCTGTGGAGAAAAATACGGCGCAGACGAGATTGTTTACTCATGCAAACGATGCGGAGACCTCCTAGAAGTTAAGTATGATTATGACCTTCTAGAAGCAAAACTCAAAAAAAGCGACTGGCAAAGCCTGCCCCTATCAGTATGGCGATACAAAGACTTCATGCCCATTCGCGACCCATCAAAAATTGTTTCATTAAACGAGGGTGGAACCGGACTTCATTCATGCCAACGTCTAGTAAACATCCTGGGAGTTAAGCATCTCTACGTGAAAAATGAAGGTGAAAATCCAACAGGGTCCTTTAAGGACAGGGGTATGACCGTTGGAATAACAAAGGCTGTGGAACTTAACATGAAAACCGTCATCTGCGCCTCCACCGGCAACACCTCCGCCTCTTTAGCCGCCTACGCCGCGAAGGCAAAGCTTCAATGCATAGTTCTCATACCCTCTGGCAAAATCGCCTACGGAAAACTAGCGCAAGCCATGATTTACGGAGCAAAAGTTGTTCAGATTCGAGGAAATTTCGACCATGCTTTGAAAATGGTTCTAGAACTGTCAGAAAAGCACAGGGAAGTCTATCTCCTCAACTCCATCAATCCCTACAGATTAGAGGGACAAAAATCCCTAGCCTACGAAATCTGTGACCAACTGAACAGAGAGCCGCCGGACAGAGTGGTATTACCCGTAGGCAACGCCGGAAACATAAGCGCCATATGGAAAGGATTCACCGAATTCCACAAACTTGGCTTAATAGACAAGCTTCCAAAAATGACTGGAATTCAAGCTGAAGGCGCAGCGCCCATAGCCCGAGCAATAAAAAACGGAAAAGACAAAATCGTGCCCATAAACAAGCCTGAAACCATCGCAACCGCCATCAGAATTGGAGCTCCCATCAGCTGGAAAAAAGCCATAAGGGCTATAAGAGAATCCGGAGGCACGGCGGAAACCGTGACTGACGAAGAAATTTTGGAAGCACAAAAAATGCTTGCTAGATCTGAAGGCCTATTCGTAGAACCGGCAAGCGCCTCTTCTATCGCCGGCTTAAAGAAACTGTTCGAAGCGGGAAAAATCGATAAAGACGAGACTGTGGTTTGTGTGACCACGGGCCACGGATTAAAGGATCCTGATATCGCGATAAAAATAAGTGAAAAACCCTCTGAAGTTGACGCAGAGATAGGATCCATCGAGAAGCTCTTAGGGCTTTCACGATCTATACCTGCAACCGTGGTTTCCAGGTGATCTGCGATGAGAATAGTCTTGATAGGCTGTGGAGTTGTTGGCCAAAGCTTCGCACGAATACTCATACGTCGAGAAGCGGAACTTGCCAAAAATTATGGTTTTCATCCAAGGGTTGTGGCTATGGTAGACAGAGGAGGAGCCGCCGTAAACCCGAAGGGACTAGACCTAGAGAAAATGTTATCCGTGAAAGTTGAAAAGGGTACAGTGGCAGCTAGCCGTGAATACGGGCGTCTCGCCATGTCAGCGTTAGACGTGATAGAGTCTGTTGAAGCTGAGGCGATGGTTGAAGCAACACCCACCAACATTAAAGACGGGGAACCCGGTTTATCCCACATCAAAACAGCATTTAAAACCGGAAAACACGTTGTTACCACAAACAAGGGACCCCTCGCCTTAGCTCTACCCGTCCTAACCGAGTTAGCTGACTACAACAAAGTATATTTGAAATTCAGCGGAACCGTTGGGGCTGGAACTCCGGTTTTAGAATTAGCCAAAAAATGTCTCTTGGGCGACAGAATAGTCTCCATTAGAGGGATATTGAACGGAACAACAAATTACATTCTGACAGAAATGGATGAAAAGCGCATCACGTTTCAGCAAGCTCTTGAGAACGCCCAAAAACTTGGATACGCTGAAGCTGACCCCTCAATGGACGTTGATGGAATAGATGCAGCCTGCAAGCTGGTCATCATGGCGAATTGGATAATGAATAAGAAGGCTACCTTAAAGGATGTAGATGTTCAAGGCATCCGCAAGGTTACACTGCAAGCACTAGAAGAAGCCGCTAAGAGAGGTTGCACAGTCAAACTCGTAGGATCCATCAACGATAACCTAAAAGTCAAGCCTACAGAGATATCTAGGCACGACCCCCTATCTGTTGGAGGAGTCCTCAACGCCGTAACCTTTGTCTCCGAGTTTGCCGGTGAAGAGACCATCATAGGGCGAGGAGCAGGCGGAATGGAGACCGCCAGTGCTATATTGAGGGACCTGTTGGATATAAAACACAACTTGGCAACCACACTAATAGCTTGACGTGTCGGGGGATGAATGATTTGAAGAAAATAGTGATGAAGTTTGGAGGCACCTCGGTGGCGAGTGGCGAAAACATTCGGCATGTTGCCAATTTAATTGCTAACTACGTTAGTCAAGGCTATAGGGTTGTTGCTGTAGTTTCGGCGTTGGAAGGAGTTACAGACAAACTGATTGAAGCGGCGGAACAAGCGAAAAAGGGAAATCGCGACTACTTTCGTGAGTTTAAACAAAAGCTCCTCGAAGAACATTTAACCGCTGCTAGAAAAGCCATTGAGAACAAGCGCATTCAAGAAGAAATGGAACAGATCCTTAAAACAACAATCGACGAGCTTGAGAAAGTTTTGACAGGAATCATTTATGTTGGTGAGCTTACCCCAAAATCAAAAGACTACGTTCTGTCCTTTGGAGAAAGATTGTCGACGCCTATCGTGGGGGGATCCCTACGAGACTTAGAACTCAACGCCCAATTCTACACTGGGGGAGAGATAGGGATCGTGACCGACTCCAACTTTGGAGAAGCCAGCCCCCTCATGAACGTAACCAAACATCAGGTTAAGGAGAAAATCGAGCCATTACTAGAAAAGAAATTTGTCCCGGTGGTAACGGGTTACATAGCCGCAACTCAAGACGACGTAACCACAACCCTTGGTCGAGGCGGGTCTGACTACACAGCCACCATCATAGGAGCAGCATTAGCCGCCGACGAAGTTTGGATATGGACAGATGTAGATGGGCTAATGACATCTGACCCCAAAATTGTTCCCTCGGCAAAAATGTTGCCTGAACTTTCCTTTCAAGAAGCCACAGAAATGACCATCTTCGGAGCAAAGGCTATGCATCCAAGAGCGTTAGAACCGGCCATGGAAGAGAACATACCTGTCAGAATAAGAAACGTCTTCAATCCAGAAAATCCTGGGACTCTAATAGTGAAGGAGCAGAAAATTAAGCTTGGAGATGCCGTGAAGGCCATAACTTTGGTTAAGGATGTGGCGCTGGTTAATGTTAGCGGAGCGGGTATGGTCGGCACCCCAGGGACAGCTGCAAAAATTTTCGATATACTTGGAAGAGACAACATTAACATTTTGATGATCTCACAAAGCGTCTCAGAAGCAAACATCTCGTTTGTAATTCAGAGAAGCTTGTCAGAAAGGGCTGTTAGCACATTGGAGATCGCTCTTTTGGGTAGGGGTTTGATTCGTGAAGTGACGGCAGAAGACGATGTTTGTGTAGTTGCTGTCGTGGGCGCCGGTATGAAGGGCACGCCTGGAGTGGCTTCTAGAATTTTCACAGCTATTGCCCGTAAAGGAATAAACGTTCGTATGATCGCTCAAGGCTCCTCTGAACTAAACATTTCCTTTGTAGTTAAAGAAATTGATGGAGAAGAGGCTGTGCGAGCAATTCATGAAGAATTTAAATTAAACAAAATTTAGTTGTGAAATTTTAGGGGCACTCATATCTCTGAAGTCTACGTTTTCTTTTCCTTTTCTCTCAACACACGCGAGCGCACGCAAAACTATCTTCAGCGTCGCTCCATTTCATCATCACGTCAGCTCAGAGTCGTGTCATTCATCATGTAATAACAAGTGAAACTTAACAGCTTAAAAAATCTTACCCTTGGCTTAGCTACGAAAGTTTTGAAGAGTGGTTCATCATTCAATATGAAAAGGCTACTGAGCATTGCGCGTGTGATTATGCTTGCGAAAAGCTAAATCCTTTTATCTTATTTTCTATCTTATGAGGGCTAGGACAGTGGGTAACAAGCTTGCCATTACGCTCGAACTAACCACTTTGGTTGGTGCTAAAACCTGTCATAAAACATTGAGGGAAAAAGGGGAGCAGTATGACCAGACATCGTGCTATGACTAAAAAGACTAAGAAGAAGAAAGTGAAAAGATCTCAAAAAAAGAGGAAGAGACGGAGAGCGAGGGCTAAATAAGTTTAGGAGCTACGTTGACAAGAATAGAAAGATTGGGGAAGGTTTAGCTAGAGCGCACAGCCAAGCCCTAACAGTCGTTTTGTCTTTCCTGTTCCGCTAACCGTTTCTGTTCTTCTCTCGATTCCAATGTTGTTATGTGTGGATATTTTCTGGAAGAAGTCACCATCTTGCTGATGAGGCAGATCCATAAGTTTGTCACGTAAAACACAAACCTGACCAACTACTCGATGGTAGCGTGAAGTTTCCTCAGCTCTTCTTCGGTTTTTCCGAGGCGATGCATGAGTTCAACAACCAAACTGTCAAGGAGGACCATGCAATTGTTTTCGAATATGGACCCAAGGGGGCTCAAGGTTTCACGTTCACCTAGAAGCTGCCTAGCCAAATAATTTTCTTCCTTAGGCCAACCAAGTTTCGTTCGACCGCCAATGGACACGATGAGGTCAGCGAGATCTCCCAGCGGAGACTGAGGATACGAGGTGACGACAATCACCTTAGCTCCAATTTCTTTTGCAGTTGAACTCGCAGTTAGAGCAAACTTGGTTGTGCCTGAACCAGAAATAGCGATAATTAAATCTTCTTTTCCAGCGGCAGGAGTGATTGTCTCGCCCAAGAAGTAAACATTAAATCCTAGGTTCATGAGCCGCAGAGCGAAGGCGCGTCCCACAAACCCGCTTCGCCCCACGCCAACTACAAAAATTTTCCTTTCCTTAGAATCCAAAATTATCTGGATGAACTTCTCTACCTGGTTCATATCAAGTTCGCTTATCGCCTTTTTAGCTCCAGATAAAATTTCTTCCGCCGCAGCCTTCAACCATTTCAAGGATTTTCCCACGGAGAGGCAATTCTGCCTTACGTATTAAAAAGCTTTCTAGTCCTTTACGGAGAAAGTAATCAAGGTTAATTTCAACGCAAACCACCCCTTTGAAACGAGTTAGAGGCGCAATAACGTGATTAATGAAGGAACGGGAACATAAAGCCAAACGTAGACAGCGAAAATTAACATGAGAACGGAACCGAAGGCTAGGAGGTAATCAGTGTTCTTCAGCTTAAGCACGTAAAGGTTGGTGCGTTTTTCGCTGGCTCCCCAAGCTCGGGATTCCATGGCCTCTGCCAACTCCAGGCTTCTTCGGATGGCGCCAACAATGAGTGGAATAAGGATGGGAATGTAATTTCGCACCCTTTTTAGGAAATTTCCACGCTCCAACTCTAATCCTCTAGCCTTCTGAGCGTCCATGATAGTCTGCGCTTCATCAGCCAAAACAGGAACGAAACGAACGGCAGTAGTGAAAGCAAAACAAAATTCATAGGGGACATGACTCTGCTCCAGCGCCAAGCCCAAATGATCAGGCGAAGTTGTTAAGAAAAACACGGAGAAGGATTCCACCAAAACCAAGAAACGAAGGGTCATAGCAAGGGAACGTTCTAGCAGAGATGCGGATGGGAGCTGAGGATACTGCGTATAGAAATATGTGAAAACAAAGTTGAATAGAAAAATGATGACCGCGAAGAATAAAGCACCTCTCATAGACCGAATCCATTCGCGCTGAACGCCAGCCATGAAAACAAAGGGCAACGGGACGAAAAATAGCAAAATGAGAGGCGGCAACTTGCCAAATAATATCGCCGTCACAAACAACACACAAACGAAAAAGAACTTAACTCGCGGATCTAACCGGTGGATAACTGAAGAAACTCTTCTAAACCTAAAACCCTCAAACATGCTCATGAGGCGCCCTCCAAAATGTCAAGCAGAATCCTTCTCGCTTCATGAACATCGATCACGTTTGTTGGCAACCCCAAATCAGGGAGCCCTAAGAAAATCTGAGTTATCTGCGGAGGCACGATAGAAGCCTGCGCAACTAGCTTCTGGTTTGTCAAAATTTCTTCTGCAAGTCCTTCAGCCACGATTTTTCCTTCAGTCATCAAAACAACGCGAGGATTACACTCGGCTACAAACTCTACGTCATGAGTGACAACAATTACAGTTTTTTTCTGAGCATTTAGTTGGACAATAAACTGCCGCAGTTTCTCCTTTTGCTGGTGATCCTGACCAATCGTTGGTTCGTCGAGGATGCCAACTTGGGGGTCCCAAGCGAGAACCGAAGCCAGAGCAACTCGTTTTCTTTCTCCACCGCTGAGCATGAAGGGAGATGTTTGACGATATTGTGTTATGTCTAAAAGATTTAGGGCCCAATCAACCCGCTTCTTGATGGCGTTTTCTTCGAAGCCAAAGTTTCGAAGGGCGAAGGCAACTTCCTCTTCCACAGTTTCGCAGAAAAGTTGGTGGTCCGGATTTTGAAATACGAATCCAACTTTTCGGGCAAGTTGGGCTACGCTAACTTCCCGGGTGCTTACTCCGTCGACAACGACCTCTCCTTTCGTTGGTTTCAACAGTCCATTGAAATGTTTCACTAGGGTTGTTTTTCCCGCACCATTCTGTCCCATAATGGCTAGGAATTCTCCATCGTCAATGGTGAGGGTGATTCCCTTTAACGCTTCGACACCAGTGGGATAGGTGAAATAAAGGTCTTTAACCTCAATCACGCTTCAAAACCTCCCGTAAGAGGCTGGCTGCTTCCTCCGAGGTCACTGGAACTCTGTCGAGACGTATTCCGTTTTCTCCAAGAATCTGGTAAAGCCTAGTTGCTTTGGGGATGCCAACACCGATCAAGCGGGCTTTCTCAGAGTTAAAGACTCCTCGAGGCTCGCCGTCTAAAACAACTTTTCCTTCATCCATAACAATGACGTGATTGGCGTATTTTGAGGCCAAGTCCAACCGATGTTCGACGAGGATGATTGTGATGCCCAATTCTTTGTTTAACTCGTTAATTACCTCGAAGATTTTTTGAGCTCCTACCGGATCAAGGAAGGAAGTGGGCTCATCCAATATCATCACGTCTGGTTGCATGGCCAGCACGCAGGCTATGGCAACCCGTTGCTGCTGCCCGCCCGAAAGCTCGTAGGGCGGTCTTTCACTAAGGTCTTCTATGCCTGTCATCTGAAGAGCCCAATCGACTCGTTTTCTCATTTCATCTCTCGGCACGGCGAGGTTTTCAAGGCCGAAGGCTACGTCTTTTTCAACGGACAATGCGAAGAGCTGGTTTTCTGGGTTTTGGAAAACAAGGCCGATGTGTCGGGCGAGTTCATAGATTGAGTGTTCAACTACTTTGTGGCCGGCGACTACCACTTCTCCTTCAAGTTTTCCGCCGTAAAAAAGGGGGATGAGGCCGTTGAAGCATCGGCATAGGGTTGTTTTTCCGCAGCCGCTGGGACCTGTTAGAATCACGAATTCTCCTCTTTCGATGGTTATGGATATGTCTCTGATGGATGCTTTTGTTGCACCCGGATAGGTGTATGTTAGGTCTCTTGTCTTGATGACTGCCAATGTTTCATTCGCCACGTTATTGGCAAGCTTTCAATCATTTAAGAGTAGCTACTTAAAAAAGAGTTACTTTAATCTCTCTTTTAGCAGTCTTACACAACGCTTAAGGCTGGCCTCCGCATCCCCAACACCGTTAGCCCCAGCTGAAACCGAGTGACCTCCCCCCATGCCATGCAGATATTCACCCAAGGGCTTGGCTATGTCACGACCCAGATGTATTCCAGTTTTCTTATGAAAATCTCGAGACGATCTTAGACTGACTTGAAGCGTATCTCCCCTTTGACCAGCAACAACGGCTACGTGGGCCCCTAATCCAATCAAAGCTCTGGCTGCTGAGGCTTGGTAGGCGCTAACGTGAGAAAAAGCAATTAACCAGTCATTGATCCTCAAAAGTTTCACGCGACGTCCTGCCTTTAGCCGTGCTATGCGTTCTGAATACTCCATTGGTAGGGAAAGAAGAGGCAAGGTTTCTTGGGCGTTCACTCCAGCGTCGATTAGATCGGCTACGATTTTAAGTGTGTTAGAAGTGGCTATGACAAAGTGTCTTGTGTCGAAGGCTATCCCAAGGAAAAGCGCTTTCGCTTCGACTTCCGTTAACTCGACTTCTGCCTCCTTAAAAAATTGATGAACAATCTCGCAGGTGGATGAAGCTTCTTCATTTGTCACGCACATCGTTGCAAGGCGTTCAGTCTCCGGATGGCTCGCATGATGATCAATCACGATGAGGGGAGAATTAGACGCCTTAACCCTCTCGCCCCACTCATCTAACTGTTGGATAGTATTTGTATCCAATAAAACGATGAGATCAGCTTTTTCAATGCGCGGCTGCGCTGTTAATTTCACGGGTAGCAATTTCAACACGGATTTGGCAAGTCTGCTGGGTCCCTGAGCTGCCGCAATCTCGATTTCTAACTCGGGTCTTAGACGCTCTAACAGTTGAGAAAAAGCAAACGCAGCGCATATGGCATCTGGATCAGCATTATGATGACATAACAGAACAACCAACTTGGCGTCAAGCTTTTCTATAAGAGCTACTATTTCGTGGATTTGCATGAGAGTTTCCTCAAGTATTTTCTAATAGATGCGAAGGCCCTTTCCGTAGCTTCTTTAACCAACTTTTCCACATCGAAATTCTTCATGAGAGGCGACAGAACGACTTCTACATCGACATTTATGGTGATGGGCTTCGTTCCCTCGGCGTCAACTGTTACGTTGAGGGTAGATATTCTTCGGGGAGGAACCTTTGATAAGACATACTCTCTTGCAGTCTCCTCCGCGATTTCACAAAGCTCTTCCACCTGCTCAAGGGTAAGTTCAAGTATCCCTATTTCTTCCAAGAAAATTTCACCCTAAGGAGGAGGTGAAATCGGACGCAAATCGCGTTGCAACTTCTCCTGCAAATCCTTCACTTGGGTTCGCAGACGCTCCTCCTGTTTACCCAGCACGTTAATCCTCATGTTCAACAGCTCTTTCCGCTCGTTCAACTCAGTCGTCACTTTGGTTTTCTTTGATTTAACGAGAAGCGAGCCGATGGACTTGTAAATCACCGCAGCGTCAGTCAGCTTTTCCAACTCGCTCAACGCCTGCTCAACTTCGTTGAGTTCCAATTCGAGCTGCTGTTTCTGCGTCAAAACTCCTTGCAGCGTCTGTTGTAGTTGCTGAAGCCTAAGCAATCGTTGCTGGACCTGAGGTGGAAGCCTCGAAATCTCTTCGCTCATCTCAACTCCCCAAACTGTTGCTTCTGAACTCCTTCAGCATTATAACTTTGCGTTAATTAAGCGTTTTCACCTAGGTGGAGGACTAATGATGGTAACCTTGTCTCCCCTCAATATGATTGTGCCAAGTTTTCTAGTTTTCTCTGCATTTGTTATATCTTCTGTTTCCTCCAACAGCAAATTGAAGTGTTGATCGAACCCCTTCAGTTTCCCCCGCAACTTCCTTCCACCACGCAATCGCACAAGAACGATTTTTCCAAGGCTTTCCTCCAGGATTTTAGTGGTCATTTCGCTCATATGCGCCCTCACTCACTTCCTCTTCTTCTTAAGCGTCTTTTATATCCATAATTTTAACTCTCAGTGGCATCAACCGTCTCTTTTTTCCACATCTCTTGGAACGGTTTGTAAACCCTCAACGCAGACAACACTACGTCCACCCTTGTTTTGTAGAGTCCACTTTCAACAAGTCGATCTAAAACCTTCACCACGTTTCCGTGAAGCTTAAAGTTCACCAACACGGTGCCTTTCCTCTCTTTAGGAATGTCCTTCAACGATTTTCACCTTAATCGTCTATCTATTGTATAGACGGTGTGTAGGATTTATATACCTAGTTGTCCTATTAAGAGAGTAACGAGGTGATTTTATGGCAGAAGCAAAGCCACCAGGTAAGAGGGAAGAAAAAGTTTCTCCAAGGGCATACTACGAAAGGGTAAGCAAGGAATCCAGAGAGGCTCTCGTAGGCGCTGTTCCATCTATAACGGTGGGGGTAATAGCTGCGATACTTCTGTGGCTTTTCGGTAATCTAATATTCATACCGATATCCGAAGGCATCGAGTGGTTTGGATATCCCCTTACACAAATCCTGACCTTCATAATATTGGTTGGGTTGGCAATATTCGTTATGAAGATACTCGTGGATGTCCGTCGGGCTGTTGATGCCTTAGCTGGCCTAGCTGCCTGTGAAATAGGCGCTCCGTACGACGTGACTCCAGCAGAAGTTGGCCATTACAAAACAGCGTTGAGAGGTATACTCCATGTGATAATCGTTTCCCTAGCCTTCCTTCTATTCTCGGATTACCTAGCACGCATACACCCAGCGCTTTCAGGAGTAGTGTTGATAGCGATCGTCGTTTGGGCAATCTTTGAGATTTATAGGGCTGTTAAGGCGATTTCAGATGAGATCAGACGTTACTCTGCTGAGTGGGCTGGAAAAGCGTTAGAGTGAGAGCTGAGAAAGAGACGGTGCGGTTCTAGTGAGGCTTTCAATAAAGATAGCGGTGCTGTCAGCTATACTCGCCGCCGACCTCTCATTCTTCCTGTTTTTTAGAACATATTTCCCCCAGGCTTACGAACTGGTTTTTCAGAAGATGCCGTGGCCGGACGACCTTGAAAAAACGTTTGCCGTAATCATAGGTCTTGTAATCGCTCTTCTTATGTCGTTCTCGATAGCTCGTATAATGTTAAAGAGCGTTCTAAAATCGATACAGCGAGGATAGAAAATGGGTGAGAGAGAAGCCCGAGACAAGTTAATTTCTACCGCGAGAGAGCACTTACCAAGCACCCTGATCAACCTTTCCGCCGCAGTGCTCATATGGCTTTTCGGCGCTCTGGTTTTTCTACCCGCCGCCTACATGATAGCGCCTGTGGGAGTCCCGCTTGCCTGCAGTCTAATCCTCCTCACAGGTTTCTCCGTTTTCATTTTTAAAGCATTTAGGGGGCTTCGGCTCCTCCTGGAATCCACATCAGATGTTCTAGCCTACGAGTACACACGAAAGAGGAAGACAAAGATTTCTATAGAACGGTTAAAAACCGTGGTTAGATGCGTAATTTATGTTGTCGCCGTCTTGATTTTATACGCGCTGTATTCACCTTTTCTTGCGGCAATCCACCCCTCGCTA
>JACUTO010000204.1 GCA_014859755.1 Candidatus Bathyarchaeota archaeon | reverse complement strand
GGGCACTGCTTCAGGGACACGGAGGAACAGGCTGTCAATCAGGCGTAATAATATTCGAGAGAGGTTGATGAAAATGACATATAGACCTAAAAAAATTGTAGAAGCATTTGAATACAACAAGAAATGGGATGAATGGGCGAGACAGGGCAATTGGTCGCCGATTGGATGGAGATGGGTTGAAGCTGCAAGAGGACACAGGCTTGATCAACTTTCATCTACAAACTATTTGGTGATTCAGAGACCACACGCATCAGTCTATCATCACAGTTACGGAATGATTTCAAAGTTCTTCAAAGGCTTGCTGGAAAAGAAACTTTACGGAACGAAATGTCCAAAATGCGGCTTAACCTTCTGTCCGCCGAGGGCTCACTGCTGGAATCCTGGATGCGGTCTACAAGAAACGGAGTGGGTTGAACTTCCATTAAGAGGCGAAGTGCACACGTTCTCTATTATGGCATTTTCTGCGACGCCTTTCTTGAAGACTTTGCCTTTCATACTAGCCTACGTTAGAGTTGAAGGCTGCTGCACAACCGTACCAACAAGACTGACAAACATTAATCCATGGGAAGTTTATCCAGGATTAAAGGTGAACATTCATTTCGTAGACAGTACCAAAGGCGACATCATGGACTTGTACTGCACTCCAGCGGAGACACCAGACCCATCTAAATGCATGATGACTGCGGAAGGAATTGAAAGATTGAAGAATGACATGCGTAAGGTACGAGACTGGGTTGTCAGAAAATTCGGTGAAGAAGCAAAACCAAGCGTAAACATCTAAAACAACAATCCCCCCACATTTTTCTTTCGATTTTTTCATGATATCTGTCGAAGCCATTTGTTGTAGCATCCAGCACAAATTTCCAATTTCCCATCTCTTATAGCAAAATTATGCTTATCAACTATTCTTGGTAAAGTTGAATAATCATCTTTCTTCCTAATCTGGTGGATAGCAGTTTGAGTGTTAACACCATAAGCTTTTGCATAACTCTCTGTCGCATGCCTAATTTGCAACTGCATTAACTTTAAAAACCTCAAGTAGTTTCGTGCGTGATTAGTAGCATAGTAAGTTGGTATTCGATATTTAGACCTAATTCCTGTATCCCACATCACAAATAGACAAGGAATAGCCATGTGCATTAACTTCGAAGCTGCCACTGGACCGAACTTAGGTCTGACTTTCAAAAAACACTCCATTATCGTTTTAGTTACGTCTGAATTGGATAGCCGCTGCCTTTCAACGATTTTTGATTCATCAAAATTAATGCTCTCGATTACCTCACCTTTCAGCGCTTCGTAGGATGGAGGTAAACTATTTAAAATTCTTTTTAGGGAAATTGCGCTTTGACGGTCTACGCGACACTTCCAATCATTTAGGAAACCTATGATCTCACCTTTTATTTGATTTCCATCCAATCTTTCGAGATGACACCAATATTCGTCTCCTCTTTCTCTCAGCGTCTTATAACTACGCACCCAGTGCTGATAATGTTCATTGTAATATTCTATTCCTGTAAGTAATTGCTTGTAATCCAATCTTGTAAGACCTCCATAATCTTTCTCAATTGTAGATTAAGGTTTGTATGTTACATCGTTATGTAGTTATTTTAGTTTCTAAGTCTCTACGTTATAATTAATTCGAAAAGCATGAACTAATTTTTTCTTTTATTTAAAAATTATAAAGTTCCCTTATGTATGCAAACTAGTTTAGCACATACGATATACGAAACATATGTAATAGACAGACCGAAGGGAACAGAGAGACAAAAGAGGCTTTGGATCTAGTATGCGTGTGCACTTAAAGTCTAAGTTAAGCCTACGAGCAATATTGGAACAATTAATATTTCATTGAAAATCTCTATGTCTCGTTTCACATTGTGAAACTTTGGTTCCTTGAAGGTTGAAGTCACGTAGACTAGCACGTCAAGGTTGCCGCGTTTCTGTGCAAGTATAGCTCTTAAGAAATCTCTGTGTACAGCATCTATCAGACTTAATTATATTGAAACGGCTACCTTGTCTTTGTATGCATCCCATCTCCATGTTACTTCTTTCAGGATATACCTTTCTAAAGCCCAACCCCATAAACGAAAGTGCTCTTGAATCTCTATATGGTCGACCTTTGAGACGCTTAGCAAAATAGACTTGATCTCTTGTAGCAATCTCTTACTTTCTAAGATTTTCTCAGCATCCTTGTAAACAAATATCTCAATTTCAACCATAGAATTCCTCATTTTTAATTTGTTATCCAATTAGAAGTTTCTTGTTCAATGGTTAACCTTTTCGTATATCCGTGCTTATCCGAAGGTCTTAAGCGGCATGTCTCAGAAGAATCCTTTTATAATTTCCTGCTAGATTTCTACTAACATGCAGATATTACAGTTGTCAACGGCTGTGCCTGAAAGCGAGTATTCAACAGAAGAATTAGTAGAAGCCTTTCCATGCAATCTTCCCGACGGCGTCAAACAGAACGTACTCAATTTAGGAGTTTCAAAAAGATACCTCATCAATCCTATCACTTTCACATCTAAAAAAGAGACAATAATAAGTGAAAAGGAACTAGTCAACCTCTGTTCAGAAACCTGCGAAGACACATTAGAAAAAGCTGACTTGTCCGTCAAAGACGTAGGCTACTTCATCGCAGCTTACGATGCGAATCCATTTCTATGCCC
>JACUTO010000020.1 GCA_014859755.1 Candidatus Bathyarchaeota archaeon | reverse complement strand
ATGAAGCAAACCGAAACAGAGCCAATGATATTAAGACAAGCAAAGGCTCTGGCTCATGTCTTAGAGAATATACCTGTAAAGATTTTTCCAGGAGAACTTGTAGTCGGCGCGGTAGTGGAGAAAGTCCCAGGAGCCACGATCTATCCAGAAGGCGTAGGGTTGAGAGTAATCCCGGAACTTGAAGACCTGAAGACGCGGCATGCAAGACGTTTTAACATTTCAGATGAGGACATTAGAATCCTTAAGGAAGAAATTGATCTCTACTGGATAAACAGATCGATGCCGGCATACGTCGAACATATCACTCCCGAAAAAATATTGGACAGCCTTTACGGAGGCGCCGCCGCCTCCTTCATTCTAACAGAAATAGCCGGAATAGGCCATGTGAGCATAAACTACCCCCGACTACTTTCTTTAGGCTTCGAAAAAATAAGTGAAATGGCTGAAGAGAAAATCAAAGAGTATGAAGAGGTTAAAACTTCAGATCCAGAAGCAATCGATAATATTCTATTTTACAGGTCTGCAAAGATCGTTTCCGAAGGAATAATAAAGTTCGCCCAGCGATATGCCGAAAAAGCAGAAGAAATGGTTAAGGAGGAAAAAAACCCTCAAAGAAGGGAAGAACTAGAAAAAATAGCTGAAACATGTAAGTGGATTCCAGCCAAGCCGCCAAGAGATTTTCATGAGGCGGTGCAGTTTGTATGGTTCATCCAGCTGGCGTTAAGCCTTGAAACTTATGACGGTCAAGCTGTTTCCATGGGTAGGATGGATCAGTACCTCTATCCATACTACAAGAAAGATGTTCAGGCTGGTATTCTGGACAGGGAAAAAGCGATAGAGCTGATAGAATGTCTATGGGTCAAAATAAACGAATTGGTTCCTCTCTTTGATAGCACGGTTGAACTGTTTTTTGGCGGTTTGCTCAACACTCAAGCCGTAACCCTCAGCGGCATGGATGAAAAGGGGGAAGATGCAACAAACGACTTGACTTATGTTATGCTTGACGCAACCAGAAGGGCTGGCATGCCCGTGCCAAACGTTCACATAAGGATCCACAGAAAATCTCCGGCAAAACTCCTTAAGAGCTTGGCTAAAATCATAGTCTCAGGGACAAACAACATTGCAACTTTCAACGATGAGGTGATCGTTAAGTCGCTAACTAGAAAGAATATCCCGCTAGAAGAAGCAAGAAACTACGCAACAGTTGGATGCGTCGAATTAGCGCCCTTCGGAACAAGCTTTACGTCTTCAGACGCAGCACTATTTAACATAGCTCTTTGTTTGGAGTTGGCGTTAAACAATGGCGAAAGCCCAATGCTCGGCCAGAAAATTGGCTTGGAGACAGGAGACCCGTTAGAGTTCAACTCGATAGATAATATCGTTGAAGCTTTCAGAAAACAGGTCTCATACTTTGTTAGACTTATGGCTGTCGGGTCAAACTGCTTTGAGACCGCAAACATGGTAGTCAAGCCCACGCCCTTCCTTTCCCTCTGTGTGGAAGATTGCTTTGAAGCTGGAAAGGACATTACAACAGGCTCAGCTAGGTACAACTTTACCGGAGTTCAGGGTGTTGGCATGGCGGACGTGGCGGACTCCCTAGCTGCTCTAGATCAATTGGTGTTCAAAGAGAAGAAGGTAAGCATGGGCGATCTACTGAAAGCCATGAGAAAGAATTTCGAGGGAAGCGAGGAGCTGAGGCAGCTTCTCATCAATAGGTCTCCCAAATATGGAGACGACGACGAATTGGCTGACAAATACGCTCAGCTTGTGGCAAGAATATACAGCGAAGAAGTTGAAAAACACAGAAACGTCAGGAACGGCTGGTTCATTCCAGGGATGTACTCTGTAACTGCCCACGTTCCCTTCGGATATGTGACTGGCGCGTTGCCCAGTGGAAGGATGGCTGGCGAACCCATAAGCAACGGTGCTTCTCCCGCTATTGGATCGGGGAGAAAAGGGCTAACTGCTGCTATAAAGTCTGTGGCCAAAGTGGACTACACGCTTTATCCGAACGGGATAGCCTTTACGCTTACTTTGGATCCAAATATTGTATCTGGAGAAGAGGGAACAGATGTTTTGGCGTCCCTGATCAGGACCTATACTGAGCTAGGCGGCATGCAAATTCATTTCAACGTCGTGGATTCAAAGACTCTGATGGAAGCCCAAAGGTGTCCTGAAGCCTACAGAAACCTGGTTGTAAGGGTCGCTGGCTACAGCGCGTACTTCGTAGACTTGGCCAAGGATGTTCAAGACGAGATAATAAAGAGATACCAAGGGGAGCTCTAGTAGATGTGACAGAAAACGGAAACTCAGCCCTAATCTTCAACATCCAAAGATTCTCAATTCACGACGGGCCAGGGATCAGAACAACCGTCTTTCTGAAGGGCTGCCCCCTAAGATGCCAATGGTGCCACAATCCGGAATCCGTTAACCCCTTCCCTGAAATAACATACCACGAGTCAAAATGCACTAGGTGTTACGAATGCATAGAAGTGTGCCCGACAGAAGCCGTATCCAAGAGCCAAAACGGAATAACCATCGACAGAAAAGAATGTGACGGATGCGGAAAATGCGCAGAAATTTGTTACAGTGGCGCTCTGGAACTTTGCGGAAAGTACATGAAAATAAAAGAAGTTATGGATGAAGTAAAAAGGGACGTACCCTTCTACAAGAATTCTAACGGAGGCGTAACAGCTTCCGGAGGAGAACCATTGGCACAAGCCAGTTTCGTTGCGGATTTCTTCAAACGGGCCCACGAAGAAGGTATACACACCACCCTAGATACCAGCGGATATGCTGGATGGGCAACGTTTAGAAAAGTTCTGAACCATACAGATTTGGTCCTGTACGACGTAAAAACCACGGAACCGGAAAGACATAAGACGCTAACAGGGGTCTCCAACAAACTCATCTTAGCAAACCTAGAAAGAACATGTAGGGAGGAAATACCCCTCTTCGTCAGAATTCCAGTAATCCCTAACTACAATTTTGTTGATGTGGAGGAAGACGCTAAGAAAATTGTCGATTTCCTTCAGGGACTAAACATCGTGAAAAGGGTTGATCTGCTACCCTTCCATCGTCTTGGAAAATCCAAGTATCTGATGCTGGGTCGAAACTGCATCGTGGATATTGAACCACCAGACAAAGAGTATGTTGAAAGAATCAAGAAAATACTGGAGTCTGGCGGGATTAAGGTAAGCATTGGCGGATTGCTTTAACTAACTGCCAGAAATGGTGTGGAGATAACAGAAGTTTTATAATTTACGACTACGTTGTTTTTTTGGTGGTCTGTCCTTGAGGGATCACGTTTGCTCCACGAGCTAGTTTTTCATCAGCAACGCGATTAGTTTTTGAAATTCTGCAGTTAGATGGGTGGATAGCCCAAAGGGAGATTGTTGAAGGAACTTATGCGTCGGTGAAAAGAAAAAACTTTATAACACTGTTATATGGTATTGTTGATTTGCCGGGGTGGCCGAGTGGTTCAGGCGGTGGGCTGCAGACCCGCTCTACGTGGGTTCGATTCCCACCCCCGGCTCCAATGTGTTAGAGAGAAGTAACCTTTATCTTGTTGTCACCAAAGTTGGTGGAGTTATGACGGAAAAAGCTGTGGAAGAAACCTTCGCGGCCTTGTTCGCTTTAACCGACTTGAGGCAAATCTTCAGAGACACCAAGCCTACTTACCAGTTCAACAGCGAACAAAAGAGACAGATTAAAGAGATCATTGAAAAAGTGAGACAGAGCTTGGATGTGATCGAAAAGGAGCTAATAAAATGAAACAAATGATCGAAGACATTGAAGTGAGAGCAAGAGAAGAGCTGTTCATAAACATTAACCCAATCCAGGCCGCTGGTAGGCTAACTCCGGAAGCCATGAAAGCCATAATCTCTTATGGAGACGGCTACTCCACATGTGACTGGTGCGGAAAACCGTTTAGACTCGACAAGATTCGCAGACCACCGATAAGTGAATTCCATGTTGAACTGGCAAAGTTCGTAGGAATGGACCAGGCTAGAGTTGTTCCAGGGGCGAGAAGAGGCTTCCAAGCTGTTGTCTCCTCGCTTGTGGAGAAAGGAGACTCCGTTATCGTTTCCTCGTTAGCCCACTACACCGAGTTTCTAGCTGTGGAAGACGTTGGAGGTGTTGTGAAAGAGGTTCCATTAAACGAGGAAAACGTAATTACTGGAGAAAACACAGCTCAGAAAATAGAGAAAGTGAAGCGAGAGACAGGAAAACTTCCCAAGCTGATTATGATGGATCACTTCGACTACATGCTTGGGAATGAGCACGACATTCACGGAGTAGCGAAGGTTGCGAAGGACTACGATATTTCCTTCTTAGCCAACTGCGCCTATTCAATGGGCGTGATGCCAATCAATGGAAGAGAGATGAGCGCTGACTTTCTAGTCGGTTCAGGGCACAAAAGTTTTGCATCGCCAGCGCCTTCAGGAATCGTGGCAACGACCGACGAGTGGGCCGACAAAGTTTTCAGAACGACTCAGATGGTCGGTGACGTGACCGGAAGGAAATTTGGAATAAAAGAAGTTGAAATGATGGGCTGCACCTTGATGGGAGCCAATCTAATCGCCATGATGGCCAGTTTCCCTAAGGTGCGGGAGAGGGTTAAGCACTGGGGCGATGAGGTCAAGAAGATCAACTATTTCGTCAACGAATTCCGTAAGATCGAAGGAAACAAGGTTCTCAGCGAAATGCCTAGGAAACATACTTTGACTAAAGTGGACACTACGGGAAGCTTTGACAAGATCGCGCAAACACACAAAAGAAGGGGGTTCTTCTTCAGCGATGAGCTAAAAAAGAGAAGAATTGTCGGCGAATTCGCGGGAGCCACGAGGCAGTGGAAGCTAAACACCTACGGACTTACATGGGATCAAATAAAATATCTAACCCACGCCCTTCACGATATTGCAAAGAAATACGGAATAAACTAGCCTAACCGAGTGATTATTAAAGATGAGAATAGACACTAAAAAATTGCTTAAAGATGCCCAAAAGGACTACGAAAGAACATGGGCCGAATCAGCGAAACTCCTTAAGGTGAAAGGCAAATATTTTACGCTAGCTAACAAGAGGAGACAGCATCCACTTTTTGATCTCATAATCAAAGCTCGAAACATTTTCTTAGAAATGGGATTTGCAGAGGTTATAACTCCGTTGATAACAGAGGAATGTCACGTTTATCTGCAATATGGGCCGGAAGCACCCGTTATATTAGACAGAATTTTTTATCTTGCAGGGCTTCCAAGGGCGGACATAGGAATTTCGAAAGAGAAGATTTCCGAAATCAAGAAAATCATACCGCATTTCAACGAAGTCAAGGAACTTCAGCGTATTTTTAGGAAATACAAAAGGGGTGAAATAGAATCCGATGATCTAACGGAGACTCTTGTAGAAGAGCTCAAAATAAGGGAAGAGCAAGCAACACAGATGATTTCGTTGTTCCCAGAATTCAGTCAATTGAGACCAGTGCCAACCAAACTCACCCTTAGATCTCACACAACTTCTTCATGGTTTCCCATTTTGAAAGAAATGCAGTATAAAGAAACGCTGCCCTTACAATTATTTTCCATCAGCCCAAAATTTAGAAGAGAACAAAAACTTGACGTTAAACATCTCTATGAATCTTGGACGGCTTCCATGGTCATTATGGCCGAAGAAATTAGTTTAGAGGATGGCCAAGAGATTGTGGAAAAGTTTTTTAGGAAACTCGGTTTTGGTGAAGTTGAGTTCAGAATTAAGAGGGCAACTTCGAAATATTATGCGCCTAAAACAGAGTTTGAGGCCTTCGTTAGGCATCCGAAAAATGGTGAATCCATCGAGGTGGGTGACGGCGGTTTATACAATCCTCTTAGCCTGGCGAGATACAAGATTCCTTACCCTGTCTTTAATTTTGGGGCTGGCTTAGAAAGAATTGCTATGATAAAGACTGGTATCATGGACATTAGGAAACTAGTTTACCCACATTTGTACGTTAAGGCGGAATATACGGATGAACAGTTAGCTGGGATGGTTGAGGTTGATCAAACGCCTTTGACTAGAGAGGGAGAAAAACTTGTCAAGGCGATAATTCAGACAGCGATAAAAAACGCGAATCAACCGAGTCCATGCCAATTTCTCGCTTACAAAGGAAAATTCCTTGATCGTAACGTTGAGGTTCACGTTTACGAGTCGGATATGAGGAAAAAGTTGATCGGTCCGGCAGCCTTGAACACCGTGTATGTTTATGACGGAAACATTCTCGGTGTACCAAAAGAGGGATTAGAGAATACTAAGATCGTGAAGAGGGCTAGAAAAAAAGGCGTCTCCACCGGAATTCGTTATCTAGATGCCATAGCGGCTCTGGCTGCAGCCTCCATTGAAAAAAAGATAAATGCGGGAGAAATCGGCGAAGTAGATGTCAGAGTAAAGATCGCGAAGCTTGCGAGCGACGTTAACGTGAGGGTTGAGGCTGCTGGAATGGCTTGCATTACGAGCAAAAATAAGAAAATCATTGTTAAAGGACCTGTTTTCGTTGGAATAAAAGCGAACATTGTGTAATAATTCTCTTCATGTTCACGGGCAATAAGCTTCTAAGACACGTTTCATCATATTATTATCTGTTGAAGACAACTTTTATAACGGTGTTATAGAGGTAATACTTAAACGGAGGCTCATAAGGTTGCTACATGTGAAGAAAATTAGGCAAGACTTCCCAATACTGGATTCCGGCATTATCTACCTAGACAACGCCGCAAGCAGCCTAACTCCTGAACCGGTAATCCAGAAGATGTTGGAGTTTTATCATAATTATCGAGCCAACGTCGATCGGGGCATCCACAGATTTTCGCAGAAGGCTAGCGAAGAATATGAGAAAACCCATGCCAAGGTTGCTGATTTCATAAACGCTGAATCAGAAACCGAAATTATATTGACAAGAAACGCTACAGAGGCCATAAACCTTGTAGCAAGCGGCCTTAACTGGAAGAAAGGCGACAAAATCGTAACATCCCTTATCGAACACCACTCTAACTTCATCGTTTGGTTACGCCTGAAGAAACGATACGGAGTAGACGTAGAAATTGTCCGACCGAACAGAGAAGGCTTATTCGACATCGCTGATTTCGAAAAGGCGATAGACGATAAGGCGAGGTTGGTAGCCTTAACTCACGTCTCAAATGTTCTAGGCGTTAAAACACCTGTTGAAGAAGTTGCCAAAATTGCGCATGGTCACGATGCTCATCTACTGGTGGATGGAGCCCAATCGGTGCCGCATTTGAAGGTAGACGTTCAAAGAATTGGTTGCGACTACCTAGCCTTTTCGGGTCATAAAATGCTTGGCCCGACTGGAGTAGGCGTGCTGTATGCGCGAAGGGAACTGCTGGATAATCTGGAACCCTTAAGCATTGGCGGAGGAACGATCGCTGATGTATGCTTGGATCACTACACACTATCCGAGAGCCCTACGAAGTTTGAGGCTGGCACGCCTGCGATCGCTGAGGCCATTGGACTAGGCGCCGCAATCGATTATCTAAAGGAAGCCCAGCTGGAGAACATCGAAATTCATGAAAGAGAGCTGGTGAAGAAGATGTACCAAGGATTAGCAGATATTCCCAGCGTTGAAGTTTACGGTCCCAAAAAAATGGAACAGAGAACAGGTATAGTCTCCTTCAATGTAGGAGACTTGAATCCCCATGACATAGCTTTGGCTTTAGACGTCTCCGCCGACATCATGGTTAGGTCAGGACATCACTGTTGTATTCCTTTAAACAAGGAACTTCTAAAACGACACGAAGGAACCGTCAGGGCCTCTCTATACCTCTACAACACTGAATCTGAAGTTGAGAAACTAGTTTCCACGGTTGATGAAATTGCAAGGTCGCTTGCATGAGCAAAACTTTTCCCTAAAGAAAATGTGATAACACTCGAAGAAGACAGCAGATACTTTTAAATCATCAAGCAGTGGCGATCTATCCCGCATTTCCCCTTTTTTCCGTTTTCAAGGGGCTCATAGAATCGTTTTGCGAAGCACATTCATACATGCATTTAACTGGTTCTTTGATTGCCTGTTTAAGAGCTAATCTCTGTATTTCTCTTTCTTCTCTTAATGTGCACGCGCATGGGCTACTCTTGAACGTCTTCAATGCCCTTTTCTGTGATTTTGAATCGTGTACTATTTTCTGGAAGGTATGGGGAGTCAATGACCTTAGCTAATCTTGTTCCTTTCCTTCCTCTTCTAAGATAAACCCGATGCGTGCAGGCGTGAGCCATGACGTGTCCGCCTGCTGGTTTGTTGGGGTCTCCGAAAAATTGGGCAGGGTTTGCAAGAACCTGATTTGTGACTATTACCGGCAGGTTAAAGGCTTCTGTCAGTCTCAGCAGCTTGTGGAGTTGGCTGTTGAGCGTTTGTTGGCGTTCGGAAAGGTTTTCTCTACCTATGTATTCGCCTCTGAAATGGCCGATCATGGAGTCCACAATGACGAGTTTTATGTCGTTTTCTGGACAAAACTTGAAGAGATGGTCTGTCAGCAAACATTGATGGCTGCTGTTGTAAGCTCGAGCGAGAAAAATGTTTTCTAAGGTTTTGTGAGGATCGACTCCTAATGCGTTGGCTATTTCAAATATGCGTTCCGGCATGAAAGTTCCTTCAGTGTCGATGTACACCACGTTTCCGTTTAATCCTCCCTTCTCCAACGGAAGCTGGGCCATAACACATAACATCAAACAGATTTGGGTTTTGCCTACACCGTATTCGCCTATGAACTCGGTCATGGCCTGAGTTTCGATTCCGCCTCCCAAAAGCTCGTCTAGGTTCTTGGAACCCATGGAGCACTTGAGCATGTTTTGTCTCTTTTTCCACAGTTCCTCGGCTGTGATAAAGTCGACGCAAGCCGATTTTCTGGCTGCCGCGACAATGTTAAGAACCGTGTTGAACCCTATCCCCGTCTTTTTCGCTATCTCTCTAGGTGGAGTCACGGCAATTGCTTCTACCGTGGTTAGTCCAGCAGATCGAAGTTTGCTGGTCATGGCGGGTCCAACGCCGTCAAGGGTTGCTAAATCCTCATTCGTCATCTCAATTTCACCTTTCAGATGTTGAACTATTCATCCGTTACGTTTGATAGTGCGTCTTTCATGTGTTGTTTTTAAGACCTGCGGCCGAACGTATGGTAATGGAGATGAGGGAGGTCAGTGAAAGTAACTATTATTTTCAAGACGCATACCTTATTGTGGTTTCCATGGGGTTAAACAAGAAATACGTTGAGCATCCTTTGATCTGGCCTGAAACCGTGGAGACTAGACTTTACCAGCAAACCATAGCAGAAAAAGCCTGTCAGAAAAACACCACGGTGATATTGCCAACCGCTCTTGGTAAGACCGCGATCTCTGCCTTGGCTGCGGCTCACTTTCTCTACAACCACTGGGACATGAAGATTCTGGTTATGGCTCCCACTAGGCCCTTGGTCCTCCAACACAAGGACACCTTTAGTGAGTGCACGCGCGAGTCGGATTTGAATATGTCACGGAAGTGGAAGGCGTCAAATTCTTACGAAAACGTAAATAGCCCGTAGAAACAGTGAAATAGACTGCAGATACCTTTAAATCGTCACGTTAAAACCTATAAAAGACAAAGACTAAAAAGTGGACGAGAGGGTTCATATGAGCGAAATGACAACTAAAATCATGGAGGAAAGCCTCGGAAAAATAGTTCTTGTGCGATTGCGGGGTGGAAGGAAGTTGCGGGGAAAGCTGAAGGGTTTTGATCAGCACCTCAATTTGGTGCTGGAAGAAACGGAAGACACAACAGATGTAGAAAACGTGAAAAAACTCGGTGCCATCATCGTCCGTGGGGACAATGTCGTAATAATCTCCCCGCCCCCAAGGTGAAAACCTTTGGGAAAAACGAGCAAGGGCACCTCGTCTTTTGGAAGGCGTGCTGGAAGAACTCTTCACATTCGATGTAGACGTTGCGGTAGAAGAGCGTACAACGTGAGGGAAAAGCGGTGTTCGGCTTGTGGTTACGGAGAGTCAACCAAGATCAGACGATATTCGTGGCAAACTAAGACCCTAAACAGAGAGAGACTGCGTTAATCTAGCTTTTTCACTTTTTCGCTATTTTCTTGAACCCTTCTTAGTCGCGCACGAACATTAAAAAGGATTTATTGTACATATCTTATCAGATGCAAAAGAGTAGGCTTTGTGGAAGGGGAGGAAACCTCAAGAGTGGGCACTGAAAACCTCGATAAAATCTTCAATCCCCAAAGAATAGCCGTTATCGGAGCAAGTGACAGAGAAGACTCAGTAGGCTTTAGACTGCTTCGAAATTTGATTGGGGTAGGATACAAAGGGGTAGTTTATCCCGTCAACCCTTTTAGGCCCACTGTGCAAGGCATAACCGCCTACCCAAATATCAAGAGAATCCCGCGACAAGTAGATCTTGCGATCATAGCAACTCCAGCGCATACCATTCCACAAATCGTCGAAGAGTGCGGAACAGCTGGAGTTTCAGGAGTAATTATTGTCTCAGCAGGTTTTAAAGAGGCTGGAAAAGAAGGAAAGTCTCTTGAAAAACAAATTCTTAAACACAAAAACCGCTACAACATGCGCATCGTTGGACCAAACAGCCTTGGGGTAATGCGTCCAAGAATCAAGCTTAACGCCAGTTTTGTAAACAAACCAGCCAACTCTGGGAAAATAGCATTCATTTCTCAAAGTGCGGCGTTATGCGCTTCGGTTCTAGACTGGGCTTCGGAAGCTCATGTGGGATTTAGCGCTGTGGTTTCAGTGGGTTCGATGCTCGATGTCGATTTCGGAGACTTGATCGACTACTTCGGGACCGACACTCATACAGCAAGCATTGTGCTTTATGTTGAGTCTATCAAGAATTCCCGGAAATTTCTGAGCGCAACGAGGGGATTTGCCAGAGCTAAACCCATCGTACTGGTGAAAGCGGGGAGATTCCGTGAAAGTGCGAAGGCGGCGTTGTCTCATACTGGTGCTGTATGTGGGGAGGACGCTGTCTATGATGGCGCTTTCAGACGCGCCGGAGTCGTTCGTGTCGAAGCGATAAACGATCTTTTCAACTGTGCGGAGGCGTTGGCGATGCAGCCAAACCCCAAAGGTCCAAATCTAACCATAATCACCAATGCTGGCGGACCTGGGATTATGGCTACTGATTTCCTTATTGCTAAGAATGGAAAGCTTTCGCCGTTAAGTAGCGAAACAATCCAAGCATTGAACAGTGTTTTGCCTTCCTACTGTAGCATTTTAAATCCCATTGACATCTTAGAGGAAGCCCCCGCAGATAGGTTTAAAAGAGTGATGGAAATCTGCTTCAAAGATCCCAACAGCGACGGCTTCTTGATCATATACACGCCCCAAGGAGCGGCAGACCCTGTTGAAACCGCGAACATAATCGTGGAGCTTTCGCGACAAACCAAAAAACCTATCCTTTCCTCTTTAATGGGCGGTGACCGCTGCAGGGAGGCTAGAAGAATCCTACGGAAGAACGGCATTCCAACATTCACAACACCCGAGCAGGCTGTTTCCACCTTCATGTACATGCATATTTACACCAAAAACTTAGAGCTCCTATACGAAACTCCCGAAGAGTTTCCTGTAGGATTGCCCACTCCAACATTCCTTGGAGAGGTTTTGGGAAAGATATCTAAGGAAAGACGGAAAGTCCTAAATCCGCTTGAGTCCTTGCAATTCCTTGAAGCATACAAAATCCCGACTGTAAAAACCTTAATCGCCAAAACTCCGAAAGAAGCTGTAACTGTGGCCTCTAAACTGGGATATCCCGTTGTTCTTAAGGCACTGTCACCGCAGATGATTCACAAATCTAGAGCCGAAGGAGTTGTTTTAAATGTCTGGTCGCCTGCACAAGTTAAAGAGTTCTTCAAAGAGTTGGCTGAAAGAGTTAGAAAGTATAAACCTGAAGCAGAATTTCAGGGCGTTATTATCCAGCCCATGATTCAGAATAAAAAGGGCGAAATTTTGATTGGTTCTAAGAAAGACTCTCACTTTGGTTCGGTAATCGTATTTGGCACGGGAGGCACTGCTGTCGAGTTATCAAAAGATGTAAGCATAGGGTTTCCACCCTTGAACCAGGTGCTTGCAAGGCGGCTTATGGAAAACACGGCTATTCACAAACTTTTAGAGTCAAATAAATATCCAGTTAGCACCAGACTTGAAGAAATCTTGGTAAAGTTTTCTCAACTGCTAATACATTTTCCCGAAATAAAAGAAATAGACATAAACCCAATCATAGTTAGCGAAAATGATGCCGTCGCTGTAGACGCTCGCATAGTTGTGGATACAGACAGAAATCTGAAAAAAATTCAACCTCGCGGACACCTGGTGATTGCCCCCTACCCCAAAAGATATATTACTCAGTGGAAGTTAAAAGACGGAAAACCTGTTGTTCTCCGTCCAATAAAGCCTGAAGACGAAACTCTTCTCCGTGAACTGTTTCAATCCCTTTCTGAAGAAACGATGCGGTTCCGGTTCTTTCAGTTAATCAGAGATATGTCCCACGAAACTTTAACTAGGTATTGTAATATAGACTATGATCGAGAAATCGCCATAGTTGCAGAGACTAAAAAAGACAAAAGAAGAATTATCGGTGCTGCGCGACTCATCTTGGAGCCTGGTCGGAGACGTGGAGAGTTCGCTGTTGTTGTGGGAGACCAGTGGCAGAGACTTGGGCTTGGGTCCAAACTCGTTGATAGAATCATCGAGATTGGCAAGGACATGGGGCTGAAGACAATTGGTGCTGACATCCTGTCTAGAAACTTTAAGACAATTCGCCTATGCACTAAAAAAGGTTTCACGATGGAGTCTGTTGATGAAGATCTCACAAAAGCAACATTAAAACTATCCTAACTTCATCTGCTTCTTCCCTTTCTCGGCTTAGTTAGTTTTTCTCCTCTTCTCTGGCGCATAGTATAGAACGGCTACTTGTATGCTTGACTTGAAAAACCTAATTATGCCCTATCATCTACAAGAATTGCGAGAAAACTCTTATTCATAAAATAAAATGGGAAAAGGGAGTAATTTACTCCTTATATCCGACTTCTTCTTTTAGCCGTTTAACTGACTCTGGATTCATTAGAGTTGTAGTGTCGCCGATGGGTTGGTTTCTAACCAAAGACTTCAAGATTCTCCGCATGATTTTTCCGCTCCGTGTTTTTGGCAGTTCATTAGTAAATATTATTTTGCTGGGTCTGGCCGTTGGTCCTATGGTGACGTCAACATGTTTTATCAGGTCTTTTGTAAGCTGATCTGAAGGTTCTGTTTCCGTTTTTAGAGTTACAAAGGCTACGGGCACTTCGCCTTTTATGTCATGTGGTGCTGCCACAACTGCGCATTCCACAACCGCTTCGTGGCTTGTTATGGCGTTTTCTAGCTCTGCCGTTGACAATCTGTGTCCCGCAACCTTCATTACGTCGTCAACCCTGCCAGTCAACCGAATGTCTCCAATTTCATCCCATTTTCTTGCTCCATCGCTTGTGTAGTAGTATTTTTCACCGTACACGCTGAAGTATTCCTCGTATCTCTCTGGGTTTCTCCAGATGTTCCTAAGCATTCCTGGCGCGAACGGACCTTTCTGCACAAGGTATCCGCCTTCGCCAACGGACATGATATTTCCGGATTCATCTAGAACTTCGTGTTGTGTGCCTGGGAAGCTTCTGCCTGCAACTGTAGGAATGAAGGGCCCGATGCCGGGTAAGGAGTTGATTAGGGTTCCGCCGGTTTCTGTTTGCCACCAAGTATCGATTACTGGGCATCTTCCACCGCCAATCTTGTGTGAATACCATAGCCATGCCTCTTCGTTTATTGGTTCGCCTACTGTGCCAAGTATTCGAAGGCTGTTCAGGTTATGCTTTTTGGGCCATTCTTCACCCCATTGCATGAACATCCTTATCGCTGTTGGAGCTGTGTAAAAGACCGTCACACCATAATTCTCTACTATGCTCCACCATCTGTCTTCTTGGGGGTAGTTTGGGGCACCTTCATACTCTAGCATGGTTGCACCGACTAGGAGAGGGCCGTAGCAGCCATAAGTGTGGCCTGTAACCCAACCGATGTCAGCCGTGCACCAGAAGACATCTTCATCATGAAGGTCGAAGTCCCATTTTGTTGTCCAATAGGCTTGTACTGCATATCCACCCGTGTGGTGTTCAACTCCTTTGGGTTTGCCTGTCGTGCCGCTTGTGTAAAGAAGATATAATATGTCCTCGCTGTCGATAACTTCAGGTTCACAGTAATCGTCTGCATTTTTCATTAATTCATGCCACCAATTGTCTCGACCTTCAACCATATTCACATCTATTCCCATTCTCTGCACAACCACAACTTTTTGTATCGGTGTTCCTTCAACTCCCTTATCTGCTTCAGCCTTCAAGTTTACTTGTCTTCCACGTCTGTAATATCCGTCCACCGTTACGAGGACTTTAGCTTCTGCGTCTATCATTCTTTCTTGTAGGGATTTGCCGCTGAAGGCGGAAAAGACTACGCTGTGTATGGCTCCAACGCGAGCGCATGCTAGCATAGCTATTTGCACCTCTGGGATCATTGGCAGGTATATTCCAACTCTGTCGCCTTTTTTCACTCCAAGACTTTTCAGCACGTTAGCGAATTTGTTGACCTCACGGTATAAGTCAAAATATGTGAGCACTCTTTCTTTCTCATCTGGCGGTTCGGGCACCCATATTATTGCTGCCTTATTTCTTCTCCAAGTTTTCACATGTCTGTCTAAGGCATTGTAGGAAATATTCAGTTTTCCATTAACAAACCATTTGTAATATGGTGGCTCCCATCGGTATGTTTCGTCCCATTCCTTGAACCATTCAATTCCTTCACGAGCAAGCTTTGCCCAAAAGGCCGCAGGATCTTTCGCGGCTTCTTTGTAGATAGTTTCATCGTTCACCCAAGCTTTCTTCTTAAGTTCGTCAGAGGGCCAGAACACTTGATCTTTTTTTGGGTCCTTCTTAATCCATATAATAGGTTTAAACAGCATATTGATCACTCTGTATATTTTTGTTTGAGTCTTATTGGGAATGGAAGTTTCACATATAAACTTTTCTTTCTTAAAACATAAAAATATACTGAAATTATTATTTACATTTATGCGCCCTGTGTACATTTATAAAAGAAAAAAGTAAGAAAATGTTTTGACGTGGATTATCGTTATCCCTTGTTAGTTGGGAATAAAGGTAAAACGGTTTCTCCGAAAACTTCGTTTAACACTTCTGCTAACGCTGTGTAGACAGCGCTTAATCCGCAGATTATTCCCTCGTATCCGGTAATTATACCTAGGTTGGTGCTTCCTGTTAGCTCTTTTGCGGTCAAGAGAAAGAAGAGCACTGCTAGGCTTAGGAATACGAACTGCAGTAGACGGTTTGTTTTCAGTGTTCCGAAGAACATTATGAAAGTGAATAGTCCCCACATGAAGAAGTATGCCGCCATTGCTGTAGAATTGGTTGCTTGTAAAGGAGAACCTGCAGAAAGGTCAAAAATTTCGAATCTTGGAAGGACTAGTAAAAGCACTAGAGACCACCAGAATAGACCATAAGAGCTGAATGCCGCCGTGCCGAAAGTATTGCCTTTCCTATATTCCATTATGCCCGCGATCACTTGGGCTAATCCACCGTAGGCTAACCCCATCGCCAGAATCATGCTGTTTAAGGGATAGAAGCCAGCATTATGCAAATTCAACAGCACCGTCGTCATTCCGAAACCTAATAGCCCAAGAGGGGCTGGGTTCGCCAACTTTTCGTTCACTTCATCCACTTCCGAAATGCGTACGAAGAACTTCATCACCAGATTTTAACCTATAAAAGCTTTTCTGAAGAGTTTTGAGGTCAAGTTCATCGCGACACTTTTTATTCCGAAGATCCCCAGCAGTGTTAGGAACCCTAAAAAAGATACTATTATTACAAGCGCCCTGTCTGTATGGGATCATACGCGAGCGGTCTACGTGGCAAAAAGCTTTTAAAACCTCGACGAATCGATAAAGGCAACGTTTAGGGGGAAATCTTGGCGATGGTGAGAAAGGCACGAATCAAATTGACCAGCACCGACTACAAAAAGCTTGAAGAAGTATGCGGAGAACTGAAGGCCATCGCCGAGAAAACAGGCGTGAAAATGAATGGGCCCCATCCTCTGCCCACCAAAAGACTTCGGGTTCCGGTGCGCAAAACTCCCTGCGGCGAAGGAACCGCAACCTGGGACAGGTGGGAACTACGTATCCACAAACGCCTCATAATCGTCGACGCGGAAGAGCGTGTTATGCGGAGAATTATGAGGGTTCGCGTACCCGAGGAAGTTTTTGTCAGTATAGAATT
>JACUTO010000203.1 GCA_014859755.1 Candidatus Bathyarchaeota archaeon | reverse complement strand
TTCTCCTTAACCTTCCTTATCGCTTCGTCAAATTTGCGTTCTCTGATCAGTTGTATGAATGCTGGGATGTCTACTTCCACTGGGCACCCATCTACGCATGGAGCCTTTGCGCATTGTAGGCATCTTTCAGCTTCAGCCACAACCTGCTCCTCTGTGTAGCCTAGTGCTACTTCGTTAAAGTTGTGCCCTCGTTCTTTTGGGTCTTGTTTGGACATAGGAACGGCTTCTTTCTTAATCTTGGGTTTAGGCTTGCTCATAGGCTTCTTCCTCCTTCTTCATGGAAAACAAAGGCAAGCTTTTCTTGAGCAGCGAACATCTTCAATCGAGCTATCAATTCTTCAAAATCTACTTGATGCCCATCAAAGTCTGGACCATCAACGCAAGCGAACATTGTTTTGCCACCGACTGTTATTCTGCATGCTCCACACATTCCCATGCCATCAACCATTAGGGGGATCAAGTTTACAATTGTGGGTATGCCGTGGGGACGGGTGAGTTCTGAAACTGTTTTCATGGTTACAACTGGTCCCATGACTATCACGCGGTCAATTTTCGTCTCTTTAAGCAATTTCTTAAGGAAGTCTAGTCCTTTGTAGCCTTTTGTTCCGTCGTCTGTAGCCACGTAAAGGGCGTCACATACTTTCCACATTTCATCTTCGAAAATGAGGTGGCTTTCAGTTCTAGCCCCAATAACCCCAATAACTTTGTTACCTGCATCATGAAGAGCTTTAACTTGAAAGTGTAAGGGCGCCACCATTACGCCACCGCCAACACACAGCACAGTTCCAAATTTCTCGATTTCGGCGGGTTTTCCCAACGGACCCAACAAGTCTAAGATGCAGTCTCCTTGCTTTAGGTTTCCAAGCTGTTTCGTTGACTTGCCAACTTCGTGACAAACTACAGTTATCGTTCCTTTTACAATATTCACACCAGCAATGGTGAGGGGTATTCTTTCTCCATCCTCGTCTATTCTCAGAATCACAAACTGTCCTGGTTTGGTTTTCGCGGCAATTTCTTTAGCCGAAAACTCGAACAGGTTAATGTGGGGAACCAGTTCCTGTTTTGTTACTATTTTATACAAGTTAGTCGCCTCCTCCCTTAACCCTTAAAGGATTTGGGCCAAGCTTTCTTATTTTCTCAACAAGATCTGTCATCATGGTTGCGAATTTCTGTCCCTCAGATGACGAGGCAAAGCCTATTTCGAGGCGTTCGGGGTTTATGCCAAGGGCTCCTAGAGATTTTTTCATCACATCCACCCTGTCTTTGGCTTTCAAGTTACCGTCTATGTAATGGCAGTCACCAATGTGGCATCCTGTTATGATAACTCCGTCGGCACCGTTCTGAAAAGCTTTCAAAACGTGAAGCACATCCACTCTGCCGCTGCATGGAACCCTTAAAATTCTAACATTCGGTGGATACTGAATTCTTGAGACACCTGCAAGGTCAGCAGCACCGTAAGAACACCATTGACATGCAAAACACAAGATTATAGGCTCGAAACTTTCGCTTGAACTCAAAAGCTTTTTCGGTTTGAACAATGCTTCAATTGCCGCCACAATCTGCTCATCCGTAAAGTGTACGAGTTGCATGGCTCCCATTGGACACTCTGCTGCACAGACACCACAGCCTTTGCAGTTAGCCTCAATTATATTGGGCAGTCCAAAGGATTCAGCTTCAACCGCGTTAAAAATGCATGAAACCACACAGGCATCACAGTTGACACAGACGTCCTTATCAACTGTTGCCTTAACGGCTCCAGCCTTTATTTTTTTGAGAGCCATCGGAATAGCCGCTCTCGAAGCTGCAGCGTAAGCCTGAGTAATGCTTTCAGTTACATCTTTTGGTCCGTGAGCTGTGCCGCAAACATACATGCCCTCTGATGTAAAGTCAACAGGTCTGAGTTTTGGATGAGCCTCAAAAAAGAAGCCGTCAGAACCCAAAGGCACCTTGAGTACAGAAGAAATTTTTCTCCCGTCTTCATGCTGAACTAAAGGCGTTGACAAAACAACCAAGTCGCTTTCCATTTCAACCTCAGCGCCTAAATACACATCATAAACTGTGACAGCTAACTTTCCATCAGGTTTTGAGACAACTTTCGGAGGGTTATCCTGATCATAACGGATGAAGTTGATGAAGTTTGCCCTTGCCTCACTGTAAAAATCTTCATATTCACCATAAGTTTGTAAGTCTCGGAAAAGAATGTTCACCTCAACATCTGGATACAATTTTTTGAGGAGTAGGGCGTTGTTGAGAGCCACCATGCAGCATATTCTTGAACAGTACGTTCTGCCAGTTTTCTCTCTAGCCCCGACACATTGGATCATAACAACTTTTTTAGGTTCTTTGAGTTCGCCTTTTTTTAGAAGCTGTTCAAGTTCGAGCTGTGTCATAACGTTTTCATTTTCATCGTATCCATACATTCCAACAGGCTTGAATGCTTCGGCTCCAGTGGCGACGATTATTGTTCCCACATTTATCTGTTCAAGTTCACCTGAATTATTCTTTTGAAGCGTTACGCCAAAATTTCCGATGAACCCATCCACTTCTTTCACTAGTGTTGACATGTGCAAATCTATGCTAGTATTAGCCTTCACAGCTATGACAGCTTCTCGAAGAACTTCTGAGGCGTCACGCTCAGTGGGTTGCAGCTTATGCAGGTGCCTCAGCATTCCACCGAGTTCCGCTTCTTTCTCAACTA
>JACUTO010000202.1 GCA_014859755.1 Candidatus Bathyarchaeota archaeon | reverse complement strand
GGTTGCTAGCTTGGCGGCTGTTCCCACCACCTTCGAGCAATGTTTAACCATGCCAGATTCTATCGCTTCTTCAAATTCTGTTCTATCCAAAAGATTGAAGGTTCGACCCATTAGTGACTCTTGCAGATTATAGCATCGACAGGTGCCATATTTTTCCACAAATTGGTCATGCAGCTTTTTCGCCAGTAAATAGGATTTCATCGGTTTGAACATGTCTTTAAAGTCCTTGCGTTCCCGACCAAACAGGTAACTGATGACCATGGCACCGCCCACTAGAGCGCCACAGGTGCCGTCTCCACTCAATCCTAGTCCATCAGCCAGTCCACTGGCCGCTTTAAACACGTCATCATTTTCAATGCCCAAGGCGTCAAAAATACCGGCGATGGTTGTTTGAGCGCACCCTGTACATTCTTTTTCATATCCTTCCGCCAGTTCGAAGGCTTTGTTCGCAATTTCCTCTGTTGATTTTTCCATATTTTGCGTCTCCTCTTTCACGTGTGCTTGTCCTCGGTTTCTGAGAACTCTTAGAAAGATAGAATTTGTGCAAACCCGCAAAAAGGTGAAGGTTGTGGGATATATCTACTCGAAGACTTTCTCCGCCACCTTATGTGCCTCTATGGCGTCTAACTCTAAGTCCCGGTCCTTGTCTTCACCAGCTAAAAGTTTTTTGTAGGCCTCGTGTTGAACTAACATCTTCATAACTTCGTTGGAGCCAGTCCAGATCACTCCTAGCCTAGTGTCTCGAAGCGCCTTCTCAACAGGGTAAACGTAGGTGTATCCTATCCCACCTAAGATTTGCATGGCATCGTTTACAATTTCCCAAGCTGCTTGAGTGGCAAAGAGTTTTGCCTCTGAAACAAGCTTCCTTGTCTCCCTTGCGTCCGGGTCCAAGTCAGCTTGCTTCGCTGCCATATGAACTAAGCCCCGCGCCGCGTCCAGCTTGGTTAGGCATTCAGCCACCTTGAAGCTTACTCCCTCAAACCTCCTAATTTTGGCTCCGAAGGCCTTCCTCTTGTCACTGTATTTCATAGCTATTTCTAGAACCGCTCTGATACCAAGAGAGCCTGCGGCTGACGTCAATCTTTCTGGAACCATCATACGGTTAAAAACCAAGGCACCCGTATTCTCTCCGAGCAAGAGGTTTTCCTCAGGAACCTCCACATCCTTCAAAACGATTCTCGCGGTTCCCATACCATGAAAACCCATCAATCCGTATCTTTCAGCGATTTCCACACCCATATCCTTCTCTACAAGGAAAGCGCTTAGGGCTTGATGGCCCGGAGCCTTGGGATCGGTTCTGGCGTAAAGGAGAAACAAGTCAGCTGCTACGGCCCCTGCAATGAAGCGTTTCTCACCATTAAGCACGTAGACTCCGTTACGTTTCTCCGCTGTAGTTATGGTTCCGAAGAAGTCTGAGCCGCCTCGAGGCTCTGTTAGCCCTTCAGCTGAGGTTATCTCCCCCTTCAAGATGGGTATAAGGTATTTTTTCTTCTGTTCCTCTGTTCCGAAGGCAGTTAGAGCTTCACCCACAATGATAGGCATGGAGTAGACGCAAGCAAGGCCTGGGCCTAAAACTGCGATTTCCTCTACCGCCAGGCAGTCTGAAACCCAGTTTAGCTCTCGTCCTCCATACTTTTTTGGGAATCTGAGCCCAAGGATTTTTCTTTTGGCCATTTCTTTTAAAGCTTCTTTGGGATAGTCTATTTCTTCGGCTTCCATAGCCCTCATGTAGTTGGGGTCTATACTCTTTACGAAGTCTTTGATTTCGTCTCTGAGTTTGACTTCTTCTTCAGTCAATAGAATGTTTGTTTCCAAAACCATTTTCTTTTTCCCTCATAATGATGTTGAAACAAGATAGGATTCTATGATTTAATCCTTTTTGTTCCATCACTGTTCCTGTTCTCTTAGATACTCAGAAGACGACATATTTTGTCGTATGGAACATCCATTAAGTGAGTAGAAGCGCAACCTTCTAACGAGTTGGGTATTTGCAGGAACGTTGTGCTTCATGGGCGAACTAATCTTTTTTGTTGGCGTGTTCATCAACAATTGCGCTTGGAAACTTGTCTCGTAGGAGTTTATGTTTTTTCACTGGACTCAACTAATTCGCGCCATCGGTTACCAAGCATTTCGCAGTAACTTCTAGCATCAGCTTCATTCAAACCTTGTTTTTCCATGAGGAATGTCGTGCACTCCTTCAATTCGTTGGTTTCTTTTATATTAAGTCGTTTTATGGAGGGATTCTTTAGTTCACGACTAACGGAAGGTCTATGCCATTCTTTGCTTACCTTGTCCGCATAAGCTTCCTTTAGTTGATTCATGTATACTGCTCTATCCAACGCGTAGTGAACACCCAAAACTATTCCAAGGACCAGCAACGTGAATCCACTAAGCACCATAGACAAACCTAAAAGGCTGTAGGCATGAGGCGTAATTTTATATGGAAAAAACAAAAACCAGTCAGGATTTTCGATTATGATAACGGTTTCAAGTAATCCTCCCACAAAGAAAATTGCACCTGCCATGAACATCAAATACGCAAGAATTTCATTATGTCTAGATTCTTCGGCCCTTTCATGCAGGTAATCCATACCAGAATCTCGGTTAACGTTCTTGCGTGAAGACATAAAATGAAAATTCATGGCATAAACTGAAGAATTCATGCGTGTAATTGAATACTACACACACGACAGATCATTCAAAGCTCTCTTCAAA
>JACUTO010000019.1 GCA_014859755.1 Candidatus Bathyarchaeota archaeon | reverse complement strand
CAAATCATGCAAAAAGGTTTCAGTGTTAAACTTATTAGCGATCCTGCTCCAAGAATCGAAACTGAGGGCTTGGAGGTCCTTAAGAGAATTAAAACAGCGTATCAGAAACAACATTTTGAAGCCATAAGAAATTGTAAACGAGGGGTAATTCTCTGCAATTTCAACGGATATGTTGGTCTAAACACCAAAGCGGAATTAATTTTTGCTAACGCCTATAGCGTCCCAATATTCGCAGTTGAACCTGTCAACTCTAACGAAGAAGAACTAAAGATCATGAGTATTCGCAAATTAGATGAAATCATGTCTCACAGAGCTGAGACAAAATGACTTTGCCAAAATCCCCGCATGCATACAAAAACTAGTAAATGCCGTGAAGGCAAGCCAAAAAAGTAATGCGCGCGGGAGAAGCTATTTGAATTCTTTCTCAAGCTGCAAATGCTCCTTCACCAAACCATGCTTTTTGTATAGGTTGATAGCAAGCCTATTATCGAATCTAGCTGTGACATGAATCTCAGAAACTTCTATACTTCTCGCATTTTCCATCGCTTCTTGAAGGAGTTTGCTGGCAATACCTTTGCTTCTATGCTTAGAACTTACGTAGAGATTGAGTATATAGCTGTGTTTTGCTCCATGTGTAAAGTCGTGTATAACCCACTGATCGATGAACCCAACGATTTCTCCCTCCAATTCAGCAACCAGCAGTTCATAATTTAGATTTCTTAATGCTTGCTTCAATACGTTTACCCGTTTCTCCTTATCTACTTCTCTTGGCATGAACTCTTCAGCTAGAATTACTAGACTAAGCGAATCTTTTTCATTAGCAGATCTAATTTTAATTGATTTTACAGTTCTATCCAATTTGCTAAACTCCCGTTAATAATCTTGCGCGCTCTATTCTAGATCCATAAAGTTTAGTAGGAAGAGACCAGATAAAAATAACTATGGAAACTTTGGGAAAGTTAGAAGACTATCTGGAGACCAGTCCTTCAAAGCATACCAGGAGATCTTATAAGAATGGTCCGTGCGAGCAAGAAGAAACAGATTCTATGTTGTGAGTTGTGTAGAAGACCTTTACATTCTAAGAGAGGAGAACCTTTTGAACATGGGAAAATGAAGGTCTGTAAAGCGTGTTATACAGATCTGAACTGGTTCAAGTTATTGCACGCGCGCGAAGAAGCCTTGAAGACACAATCAACGAAGCCCTAAATAAAATCCCGTATGCGCATGCAATCCGAAAGACTTAGGCTACCCATACTCAGACATGCACTCTATTTTTTGTTACAACTATTAATGAATTTTTTATGTATGTATAATGATGCTAGTGTAACAAATTACTTTGCGCGCATTTTTTGAGTTGATTAAAGAATCTTCGCGTAGGTGGAGGCTAGTTTGAAGTATGTCTTTGCTTCTTTCATTGCTGCACTCTTTTCCTCACCATCTACGTTGGGGTCTTTAAGTTTGAAACTGGTGACTTTTCCTCGCACATAGGCTCGGTAACATTTGTAGAAAGGAAGAAGTTTCGTCAACTCTCGGTCTCCAGAATATTTGACATATTTTTTGACGAAGAAGTTAGACAGATCGGTTCGTTCTTTGAAGTCTAAGTCCATGGCTAAGAAGGCAATGTCGGAGGCAACGTCAGAATACCTAAATCTCTCGTTGAATTCTATCGCGTCGAAAATGTAGACTCGGTCTGTAACAAAGATGTTACCCGAATGGACGTCTCCGTGACAATCTCTAACTCGATCCTCCGCAACCCTCTTCCCAAAAAAGGACACATTTCTCTTCATGAAATCACCAATTCTTGCACGGATTAGCTTGAAATTCTTCGTGGATATCGTTTTGCCGACAAACTCCCGAGTCTGCTCGAAATTCTCCTCCCAATTGGTTCCTATTATCGCCAAGGATCCGAACTCGCTTATCCTCCTATTCGTCTCCGCCTTTGAATGGAATTCCGCGATGATCCTTGCTATTCTGTCAACGAGTTTGCCATCCACCTTGTTCTCTTCTAGGAGCCTATTCATCATCCTTTCTTGAGGCATTCTCTTCATCTTCACGGCATATTCAACGGTCTCTCCTTCACCTTTTATCTTGATAATGTTCGATCTGTTGATAGGAACAACCTCGAGATACATGTCTCCGCACAGCCGTCTGTTGAGCTCCAACTCTTTTTCGCAGAAGAAACGCCTCTTTTCGAGGGTTGTGAAGTCTAGGAATCCGAGGTCCACGGCCTTCTTCACTTTGTAGACAAAATTTCTGGTTAGAAAGACGAAGGATATGTGAGTCTGGATCAGTTCAATTTGACCTGTTTCTTCGTCATAAGCTTCAGGCTTCATTAAAGCTTCCACAACCTGCTTCTGAACCATCGGAGTCTGCCTCTTTTAGGGCGTTTGGCAACCTTTCTGTTCTGAATAAAGCTTCAATTAGCCATATAGAGGTATCCCTACGAAGAGCCCCTAAACCCCAAAGCAACCGTGAACCCGGAAAAGCTGAGTCCAAGTCAATGCACCCAAAAAATTTAAGGTCCTCAAGAAAACATTTCATCTTAAAGCTTTGAGAGAAAAAACTATGCGCTTCAAGCCATCTAAAATCTTGATTACCGGCGGCGCGGGATTTATTGGCAGCCACCTAGTGGACCGCCTGATGATGGATGGTCAGAACGTAACCGTCCTTGACAACTTGAGCAATGGAAGTTTAAAGAATCTCCAACGCTGGTTGGAGAATGAACGTTTCAGGTTTATCAAAGGTGATTTAAAAAAACCAAGCGACGTTGAAGAAGCGGTTAAGGACATTGAATTAGTGTTTCATTTGGCAGCCAACCCTGAAGTTCGCGTCGGAGAAACTGATCCATACATACATTTTCAGGAGAACCTTGCGGCTACTTTTAATCTCCTTGAGGTTATGAGAAAGAGCCCTTCGGCGGAGACCTTTGTCTTCTTTTCCACCTCCACAGTTTACGGCGAAGTAGAAATCCTTCCCACTTCCGAGGATTACGGTCCTTCGATTCCTATTTCGACTTACGGCGCTTCAAAACTTGGATGCGAAGCCCTTGCGTCCAGTTACGCACATACTTTTGGATTACGCACCTTAATCTTGAGGGTAGCCAACGTGGTAGGTTCAAGAGCCAACCACGGCGTCATCATCGACTTTATTAACAAACTGGAAACAGACCCGAAAAGACTTGAGATTCTTGGGGACGGAACCCAGAAAAAATCTTACCTCCACATCGAAGACTTCACCGACGCAACTCTCCACCTAACCAGCCGATTCTTAGTTGACAAAAAGAAAGCGGATGTATATAACGTCGGTTCAGTTGACCAAATTGAAGTTAAAAAAATCTCCGAAATCGTGGCAGAGGAGATGGATCTTCAACACGTTAAATTTGTTTTCACGGGTGGGGTTGATGGAGGTCGCGGCTGGCTGGGAGACGTGAAGATCATGCTTCTTTCAATAGACAAGCTTATGAAAACAGGATGGAAACCGAAATACAACAGTGAACAAGCAGTTAGGCTCGCTGTTAAAGCAATTTTAAAAGAGAGATAACACCTGCCCCTAAAAGAGATTTAAAGACATAAAACATATAAACGAGCATTCTCCAGTTGAATCAGCACAACAGGACCGAATAAAATGCCAAAATGGGGATACTCAATAACCGAACTAGAGCCGGACAGAACCGTGAAAGCCAGCGGACGCGAGTTGAGAGTATCCCCAAAACACGCAAGAGAAGTGTGTAAGACAATAAAAGGAATGAAGCTTGATCAAGCCAAGGAATATCTTCGACAGGTTATTTTAAAGAAGAAACCTGTTCCCTTCCGTCGACACAAAAAGAAGGTAGGCCACCGCCATGGAATAGAAAAAGCCTGCGCTGGCAGATATCCAGTCAAGGCTGCACAAAAAATCTTGAAGGTGCTAGAAAGCGCCGAAGTAAACGCTGAATACAAGGGACTCGCCGTGGAAAGGCTTCGAATAATTCATGCGTCAGCCTATCCAGGAATGAAGATAAAAAGATACATTGAACGAGCCTTCGGACGATCATCACCACGCTTCGAAACCCTTTGCCACGTAGAACTTGTCTTAGAAGAAATAGAGGGAACCTAAGTGTCTGCAGTCAAGCACTTTATAGAAGAATCGGTGAAAAAAGCAGAAATCGACGAATTTTTGCGAAACGAATTCGAAAGAGCAGGATACGGAGGCGTAAGCATCACAAAAACCCCGCTTGGGACTCACATAGTGATATACACCATGCGCCCAGGCTTGGTCATTGGAAGAGGAGGAGAAACCATAAGGGAACTCGCAAGAGTACTTGAAGAAAAATTCCAGCTTCCTAACCCACAGATTTCTGTGGCTGAAATCGAAATTCCAGAACTCAACGCCTATGTTGTAGCCTCACGAATCGCTTCAGCTTTGAAACGAGGCGTCCACTATAGGAGATCTGGATACTGGGCCTTAAACCAAATCATGGAAGCGGGAGCACTAGGCGCAGAAATCATCATAAGTGGAAAGTTACGATCGGACAGATCTCGATACGAAAAATTTCGAGCAGGATACATGCCCAAAAGCGGAGAACCCCCAAGGAAATACACGAGAAAAGCGGAGGTCTCCGTCCAGTTGAAACCCGGCATTTTGGGAGTAAAGGTACGAATAATGCCTCCTGAAGCAGAGTTTCCTGATCAAGTGCAGATAGTTGAAGAAGAAATAGTAGAAGAAGAAAAAGAAACCGAGACAGCCACCGTTACGACTGAAGAAGCAGGGGAGGCTGGGGAATAACATGCCGATCTTAAGGATAAAAGACGTTCGAGATATGTCTTCTGAGGAACGTAAAGAAAAGATAGTCGAGCTACGGACAGAACTAGCAAGATTGAGAACGATGGTTAAAGCAGGTGGGTCTGTCGACAACCCCTCTCGGATACGAGAACTTCGCAAAACGATCGCCCGCATTCTCACCATTGAAACCGAAGAAAGACAAACGAAGGAGAAGAAACGATGAAGACCACGCCAGCCATAGTTCAACGAGAACTCATTGGACTCAACGCAAAGGTTGTTAGGAGCTCCCACCCCGGCTACGTGGGAATTGAAGGCAAAGTGCTCGACGAAACCCGCAACACTATCTTAATACTCCACAAAAACAAGAAAAAAACTGTCATCAAAAACACATCAGTTTTTAATTTCACCACGCCGGACGGAACGATCGTAGAGATAAACGGAAAAGCCATCATCGGACGACCTGAAGCTCGAATCAAGAAACGAATTAGGAGGCTGTGGTAGATGGCAACTCTCTCTTCGAAAAAACCGAGGAAAACATGCAACGACCGTAACTGCCCCTTCCACGGAGCCCTTTCAACAAGAGGCCACGCGCTGGAGGGAGTTGTCGTTGGCGCCAAGATGGACAAAACAGTCATCGTTCGACGTGACTATCTAAATTACGTGCCAAAATTCAAACGTTACGAACGGAGGCACAGCCACATACCCGCCCATAACCCTCCCTGCATAAACGTCAAAGCGGGCGATCGGGTGAAGGTAGCGGAATGTCGCCCCATAAGCAAAACCGTTTCATTTGTCGTCGTTGAAAGATTGGAGGAAGGACGGGGTGGCGGCAAGAGCTAGATCACGCGCCTTCATGGCCAGAGGAGTACTCGGTCAGAGACCGAAAATTTCTAGGGGCTTGCCTGTTGGTGCCATCGTGAAATGCACAGACAACACAGGGGCTAGAGCACTTAGGATAATTCAAGTAATGGGATACAAGGGACGATTAAGACGGGTTCCGGCAGCTGCTGTTGGAGACATGATCGTCGTTTCGGTTAGAAAAGGAACGCCTGACATGAGAAAAAAAATCTTTCACGCCATCGTGGTTCGACAGAGAAAACCATATCGCCGTGCTGAGGGAATCTGGGTTCAATTCGAGGACAATGCAGCCGTCATAATGACCCCTGAAGGTGAAATGCGAGGCTCAGAGGTTCGGGGACCCGTTGCGAAGGAGGCGGCTGAACGATGGCCCAGAATAGCCAGCGCCGCAAGCATCATTGTATAGGCGAGGAAAGATGAAAACAACCAAACCTGGAAAACAGAGAAAAAGAATGCACCAGGCCCCCCTTACCGAACGATATAGAAGATTCTCCGCACCTCTCTCGCCCAAGCTAAAAGAAAAACGTAACACCAACTCGGTTCCTGTGAGAACCGGCGACACTGTCAAGATTATGAGGGGAGATCGCAAGGGGTTTGAAGGAAAGGTCAGTCGAGTTGACCGAAAAAAATATAGAATATTCGTTGATGGAGCGACTCGGGAAAAGGTGGACGGAACCACGACACTGATCCCAATTCATCCGTCAAAAGTTATGATCACCCGCCTCAATCTTGACGACAAATGGCGCAGAAAGGTGCTAGAGCGAAAGGGCGCAGTTGAGAAAGCCGAAATGCCAGAAGAAAAAATCGTTGAAGAAGAAGCTGAAGCTCCAAAGAAAAAAGCAAAAAAGAAAAGAATACCACGCAAGACCACCAAAAAATCTGGAGGAACATAAATTGGGGAGAAAAGGTGAAAGGAAACATCTAAAGCGAAAACCAGCGCCGAAAATATGGCCCATTCACCGAAAGGAAGCCGTTTGGACCCTTAAGCCCAAGCCTGGTCCTCATCCACTTTCTCGTTGCATACCCCTCGCACTTATTGTCCGCGACATGCTTAAATTCGCAAAAACAGGAAAGGAAGCCAAAAAGATAATTTCTCAAGAAAAAATAAAAGTTAACGGAAAGTTTCAACGGGAAGAACGCTTTCCCGTAGGTTTGATGGACGTAATCTCCATACCTGACACTGAAAAAGTTTATCGAGTCTTGCCCTCTGGAAAGGGACTTTTTCTCCATCCAATCGAACCTGATGAAACGGAGTTTAAACTCTGTCGGATCGAAGACAAAACCGTTGTAAAGGGCGGGCACGTACAACTCAATCTCCATGACGGAACAAGTATGCTAATTCGGGTGAATGACCCTAAGAAACCCGAAGAGGATGTTTATCAAACCCTCGGTACGATAAAGCTAAGTATCCCTGATCGAGAGCCCCTTGGACACACGAAGTTAACTGTAGGAGCGCCCGCGATAATTATTGGCGGGAAGAACATAGGCAAGTATGGCAAAATCACCGCCATAGAAGAAAAACCAGACCAAAAACGTAGAGAACTGCTTGTTACCATCGAGGACAAAAACGGAAACCAGTTCCAAACAATCCTCAATTTCATCTTCGTCCTCGGCGACACCGAACCTTCCATATCCCTACCTGAGGTCGATTAACTTGTCTGAAGAAGAAATCCGCAAGAAATGGAACGAAAACCCCATGCTTAAACCCAGAATAGAAAAGGTAACGGTTAACATTTCCGTTGGGGCATCTGGAGAGCCCCTTGAAAGGGCGGCGACGATTCTCAAGCAACTAACGGATCAACAGCCCTGCAAGAGAAAAGCCAAACAAACCATACGTGACTTCGGCATTAGAAAGGGAGAACCCATCGCTTGCCTCGTAACTCTTCGGAAGGAAAAAGCGAAAGATTTTCTCAAAAAGACTTTCCGTGCCGTCGACAACAAACTGTCGAAGAAAAGTTTTGATCGTTACGGCAACTTTTCTTTCGGCATCAAGGAGCATATAGAAATCCCAGGCACCAAATACGTACCAGAACTCGGCATATACGGCATGGATGTTTCAGTTGCTCTCGGCAGACCCGGATACCGCGTTAAGCGTAGACATCGCGCCAAGTCCAAGATCGGGCCAGATCACTTACTGACAGCCGAGGAGGCGATGCTCCTTATTAAAGACGAATTTGAAGTTGAAATAGTGTAAACGCACGGTGACATCTATGGTGAAACAGAAGCCTAAAAAAGAGCGAAAATACGGTAAGGGTAGTCGACCCTGTAGACGATGCGGATCCTACGGTTCGGTAATCCGTCGATACGGGCTTCACTTGTGCCGCCAGTGCTTTAGGGAGATCGCCGAAGAATTAGGTTTCAGAAAATACGAGTAAAGGAGAGGTTACAAGTTGCCAATGATGGACACTCTTGCAAATGGGTTGACAACCATCATGAATAACGAGATGCGACGCAAGCGTGAATGCGTGATAAACACAGCCTCCAAGCTTTTAGGGCGCGTTTTGAGAGTCATGCAGTTGAACGGTTACATCGGGGAGTTTGAATTCGTTGATGACGGGCGTTCCGGAAAATTTAGGGTGCAACTCCTTGGACGAGTTAACAAATGTGGCGCCATAAAGCCTCGCATTCCTGTAAGTCTTAAAGAAATTGAAAACTGGGAGAAACGTTTCCTCCCCTCTAGGGACATAGGTGTCCTAGTGGTTTCCACTTCCCAAGGAGTTTTGTCCCATCGAGAGGTTAAAGAACGAAAAATTGGTGGACGTCTCCTAGCCTTTGCCTATTAGGAGAACCGAAAATGCGAGTAATTGAAACCCTGAAAACTGTTGAAATCCCTGAAGACGTGGACGTCAAGATAGATGGGAGAATCGTCACAGTAAGAGGTGAGAAAGGAGAATTAACTAGAGACTTTTCCCACACGGCCATATCCATTTATCTGGAAGAAAAGACAATCACAACTCAGGCGAATTGGCCTCGCAAAAGGGAGGCCGCCCTCGTAGGAACCGTTTGCTCCCACATTCAGAACATGATAACAGGAGTAACGAAGGGATTCACCTACAAATTGAAAATCGTTTTCTCCCACTTCCCCATATCCGTCAAGGTTAAAGAAAAAACGGTGGTGATAGAGAACTTCACCGGGGAGCGGAGTCCACGCATAGCAAAGATAATGGGAGACACCAAGGTCGCGGTGAAGGGGGAAGACGTAGTTATACACGGAATCAACATTGAAGACGTCAGCCAAACCGCCGCAAACATCGAAAGAGCAACCAAGATTAAAAGAAAAGACCCCCGAGTGTTTTTGGACGGCATCTACGTTTACGAGCGACATGAGGGAATGGAAGAATGAAAAGCAAGAAAAAGGCGGAGCCATTCACCGGAGAAGGACCCCTAAAGAAACCCATAAAGAAACGTCAACTCAGTAAGCACAAGAAACCTAAATTCAAGCGCCAAGAAAGCTGGCGATACAAACGAGTGAAAGAGAACTGGAGAAAACCATGCGGAATAGATAGCAAAATGCGGAAAAAAGTTAAGGGATGGCCTCCATCTCCCGAGGCGGGTTATCGTAGTCCCAAGAAAATAAGGGGGCTTCATCCATCAGGATACAAAGAAGCCCGGGTTCAAACAGTAGAGGACCTCAACGGACTAGACCCCGAAACTCAAGCAATCAGAATCGCTCGCACGGTTGGAGGTAAAAAGAGAGTTGAAATCTTAGCCTTAGCCGATAAAAGAGGAATTCATGTTTTAAATCCAAGAATAGCGAAAGAACTCGAAGAATTTGAGGAAGAAGAGGTGGAAGAGGAAGAAGAAGAGAAAGAGAGAGAAAAGGAGAAGGAGGAAACCAAATAGCCTAGATGGAGTGAAGGAGAATTGAGTCTTAGAAGCCAGCGCCGTTTAGCCGCCGAAATACTCAAGGTTGGTGAAGGTCGAGTTTGGATCGATCCCGATCGAACAGAAGACGTTGAAGCTGCCATTACCCGAGAAGAAATTAGGAAGTTAATTCATGAAGGGATTATTCAATCCCCTCCAAAGAAGGGAGTTAGTCGTGCCCGAGCCAAAGTTTTGAAGAAAAAGAAAAAGAAGGGGTTAAGGAGAGGACCGGGAGGAAAAAGCGGTTCTGCTCGAGCAAAGGTTTCCAAAAAGCAGGCTTGGATGAAAAAGATTAGACCTTTAAGGAAAAAATTACGTGAATTGAAAACCAGCCGCGCGATTACGAAAAGTGTTTATCGTCAACTTTATGACATGGCAGGAAGCGGAGTTTTTGAGTCGACGGCTGATCTAGAACGCTACATTAGAACCCGTGGTTTAGGGAGGAGACGGTAATGGCAACTGGTCCCAGCTATCGAGTTCCTTTCCGCAGACGGAAAGAGGGAAAAACAGATTATCGATCACGGAGGGCTCTTGTTTTATCTAGGCTACCTCGCTTAGTGGTTCGACGCACTTCAAACCATATAATCGTTCAGATCGTAAAAGCCGAGGTTGCCGGTGATAAGGTTGTTGTCTCAGCTCATTCTCGTGAATTGGCGAAAACCTATGGTTGGCAAGGTAATTGCAGAAACGTTCCAGCTGCTTATTTAACTGGACTCCTGTGTGGTTTTAAGGCAATGGTTCACGGCGTGAAAAAAGCTGTTTTAGACATAGGTTTACATTCTCCCTCCAGAGGAGCGCGAGTTTTTGCCGCCCTAAAAGGAGTCCTTGACGCTGGCGTTACAGTTCCCCACAGTGAAAACATGCTTCCAGACGAAACTAGAATAAGTGGAAAACACATTGCTGACTACGGAAGTCAACTGTCTTCAAATCCAGAAATCTATCAACAGAAGTTTTCCAAACATCTTTCAAGGGGTCTACGACCAGAACAACTTTCAGAACATTTTTCTTTGATAAAAGAGAAGATTACATCCTCATTCAAGGAGAAGGAAGGAACATGAGTTCTAGCGACGAAAAAGTTGAAGGTTGGAAGCCTCGTACAAGGCTAGGAAAAATGATTATTGAGAGCCAAATCTCCTCTATAGAAGAAGTGTTCACGGAAGGATTAAAAATACGCGAGCCCGAAATAGTGGACGTTCTCCTTCCAGACCTACAAGAAGAAGTTATCAACATAGGCCTGGTGCAGAAGCAAACAGACGCTGGAGAAAAGTCCCGGTTTAGAGCCATCGTGGTCGTGGGAAACCGCGATGGTTATGTTGGTTTGGGCTCGGGAAAGGCTGGACAGGTGCGCACCGCCATCCAGAAAGCTGCTGTAGACGCGCGTCTCAACATTACCCCTGTCCGCCGAGGCTGCGGAAGCTGGGAATGCGGATGTGGAAAACCACATTCTTTGCCCTTCCAAGTTCGAGGCAGATGCGGTGGAGTTGAAATCGTGCTAATTCCGGGACCACGAGGCTTGGGTCTTGTTGCAAACGAGGCGGCTAAGATCATCCTTGGATTGGCTGGTGTTAAGGATTGCTGGACGAGAAGCTACGGCTCCACGAGAACCGTTCCCTCTTTTGCTTACGCCATCTTTGATGCCCTTCGAAAAACCTACAGCCTAGTCACACCAAAGGACTGGGTGAGATAAGATGGGGAAAAAACGGAAATGCTTCGTGGCCGTTCGGGTTCGCGGTGAAAGTGACATTTCCCAAGAAATCAGAGATACGCTTAACATGCTTCGTCTAACCCGAAATTGCCACGCCACGTTGATTGATGACCGCCCCTCTTACACCGGAATGCTGCATAAAGTGCAGAACTGCGTGACTTGGGGTGAAATCTCTAAAGAAAACATAGTGCTTCTTTTGAAGAAAAGAGGAAGACTCGTAGGTGATAAAAAATTGACAGAGGAATATGCTCAAGAATTGGGCTACAAATCGTTGGGCGACTTAGCTGAAGCCACGTATAAGGTGGAAGTTGAGTACAGTCGTCTCCCCAAGGTAAAGCCGGTATTCCGCCTTCATCCACCGAAAAAAGGTTTCAAGGGAAAGGTGAAGAGAAGCTACGCAGCTGGTGGGGTCACTGGATATAGAGGAGAAGCCATTAACGACCTCATTAAACGGATGGTGTAGTTGGCTCCAGCGATACCTTTTATAGTCACCTTCTCATGCACAGTTTCTGTTAAGGGAAGGAGTTCCGTTGAGCGAACGTTGGTGGAGAAGGAGAAAGAAAAAACGTCCCTGGTTCAACGATTTCTTTGACGAGTTTGATAGACTTGAGGGAATGACAGATGAAATTATGCGGAAAGCCTTTGAAACGGCTTCTGAGAGAGCGAAAGTTCGCCGACCTTACGTTTACGGTTTTTCCATGTCCGTTGGACCTGATGGAAAGCCAGTGATTCGGGAGTTTGGGAATGTTCAACCAAGTCGAAGGGGACCTAAAATCCGGAAGGAACGGGAACCTCTAGTTGATGTTATCGAAGAGGATGAGGCGGTAGTTATTGTAGCTGAACTCCCAGGCGTAGAGAAAGATGACATTAACCTCCACGCAATCGAGGATCGCCTAACGTTTTCTGTGAACACACCTAACCGGAAATATCGTAAGGAATTGACGCTTCCAGCTAGAGTGGACCCTAAATCAGCGTGCGCTTCGTACAAGAATGGAGTACTGGAGGTAAGGCTGAAAAAACTGGAGACGGCAGTTAAGGGTGAAAGAATATCAGTGAAATAATTTGAGGTTTGGAATTTGCCTCACAAACTCAGGAAAGTTAGAAAGAAACGCGGTTCCAGAACCCATGGATATGGTCAGGTAGGTCAGCATAGGAAAGGGACGAAAGGGAAAGCCGGGCTTCACAAGCACAGATGGACATATGTAATAAAATATGAGCCCGACTACTTCGAAAAGAGGGGGTTCACATCTCAAAAAGCCATTAGCAGAAAAACTAATGTTATCAATGTGGGAGAACTGGATGAACTGGCCCATAAGCTAACAGCAGAGAAAAAACTGGAAAGAAAACAAAAGAAAACTTTCTTAGACCTGGACAAACTTGGATACGACAAGCTCTTGGGAATGGGCAAAATAACTAAGCCCATGCTTGTTAAGGTGGTAGCCCACTCAGAGGCGGCAGCCAAAAAAATAGAAGAAGCAGGCGGACAAATCCTCCAAGAAAAAGGCTAGACGTAAAATACGCGCCCTAATCTACAGGATAGACCGGGACTAGCAGAGACTAAACAGACACAACATCCAAGTCAAAGCTTTTATATTCACGTTTTACCTACGCAATTCTACTAATTAATAATCCAACAAAAAACATGAACAAAAAGGCGAAGAAAAACCATGGCCGGCAGATTCCTCTCGATATTCGGACCCCTCTCAAGATTCACGCCAGAAGTAAGCCCACCTGCCCGAAGAGTAGGCTTCAACGAAAAAATCTTCTGGACAGCCATGGCTCTTGTAATATACCTGATCATGAGCGAGGTACAACTTTACGGAATCGCGCGCGCAGGCGCGCCGGAACTAACCTATCTTCGAGTAATCTTCGCTTCAAACAGGGGTACCCTAATGGAACTGGGAATAGGCCCCATCGTAACAGCCGGCATCATCCTCCAATTACTCGCCGGATCAGGCATGATAGCTTGTGACTTTTCTAATCCAGACGACCGAGCCCTCTTCACCACAGCCAGCAAAGTCTTCTCCATAATCATGACCGGAGTTCAAGCCTCCGCATACCTTATCGGCGGAATGTATGGCACCTTAGACGCAGGTACATCCACCATCGTCTTCCTTCAACTCTTAGTCGCTGGACTCGTGCTCATGCTCTTAGACGAAATGATACAGAAAGGCTGGGGAATCGGAAGCGGAATCAGCCTCTTCATCTTAGCTGGCGTAGCCCAACGCGTTTTGTGGGACTGCTTCTTCCCAGGACCTTCCATGGGGGATGGAAAAAGCTCTGGAGCCTTCATCGCGTTCTTTCAGACACTCATGAAACGTGAGCCCTTGATAAACGCGTTCATCAGAGTTGACAGCGCAGGCAACGTATTGAACCTACCTACTATGTTAGGTTTTTTCACAACAGTAGCCGTTTTCATTATAGTAATATACGTTGAAGGAGTTAGGGTTGAGCTTCCCGTTTCCTACGCTAGCTACCGAGGATTTCGAGGTAAATACCCGATCAAACTTCTATACGTTTCTAACCTACCGGTCATCTTTGCTTCTGCCCTTTTTGCAAACGTGTACTTCTTCTCCCAACTTCTTTGGAGCAGATTTAACCCGAATAACACAAACTTCTGGCTTAACCTTCTTGGTCGATATAGCGTGGGAGAAGGAGGTCAACCTCAACCAGTAGGCGGCCTCGTCTATTACGTGATTTCCCCCAGAAATATTTCAGATGTTACGAGCGATCCCACAAGGGCACTCGCGTTCGCAGGCATCATGATCGCGTTTTGCATAGTCTTTTCACTCACATGGCTCGAGGTGGGAGGCCTAGGTCCAAGAACCGTTGCGAAACAACTCGTCGACGCCGGGATGCAGATTCCAGGATTTCGAAGATCTGGCAGATCCATAGAACTAGTTCTTAAGCGTTATATTCCCGTAGTTACAATACTCGGAGGGGCAATAGTAGGATTGATCGCCTCGGTCGCGGACTTCTTTGGAGTGTTCGGAACGGGAATGGGCATCTTGCTGTCAGTTGGAATTTTGTATCAGTATTACCAACTCCTCGTGCAGGAGCGTGTTGCCGAAATGTATCCAGCCTTCCGTCGCGTATTAGGAGGATAAAAACATTGGGCAGAGTTATCGTTGTCACCGGAATCCCAGGAACAGGCAAAACAACCGTTTGTAACGAGGCCCTGAAACTCGCTGAACAAACACGAAAAAAAATTCAGGCGGTAAACTACGGATCAATTATGGTTGAACTATCTCGCAAGCGTGGAAAATCCCTTCACAGAGACGAGTTAAGGAGATCTGGGCTGACTTTTCAACGCAATCTTCAGGCAGAGGCGGCTAAAATCATTTCCAAAAAGACTGGTGAAGTTGAGGGAGACCTCATCGTTGATACCCATATGTCGATAAAAACTGCGAACGGATACTTGGCAGGTTTACCGTTTCACGTTCTGCAACTTCTGAATCCGGACATGTTCGTTTTAGTTGAAGCAGAACCCCACGAAGTGCTCTCTCGTAGGTTTAGAGATAAAACTCGGAAACGAGACAAGGTTATGGAAGATGAAATAATGGAGGAGATTCTCTTTTCAAGGCTCATGGCTGTTGCCTGCGCAGTTTTAACCGGTGCGTCAGTTAAGATAGTTAAAAATCCAGCTGGAAAACAGGCTGAAGCCGCTGAAGATGTTCTAAAGTTGTTGGTGTGGTGATAACATGAGTGTCGATTTGGCGCAACCGCCATACGCAACGATCATAATTCTATTGGTTTCCTTGGCTATGGCCTTCATGTCATCTCTGATTAACAGCCGCGTCACCCCTAGGGAACACCGTGAAAAACTCAAAGCTTTGCAAGGTCGGATCGCTGCCTTAAAGAAGGAGAAAGACGATAATGCTAAAAAGGCTAAGAGCACCGGCGACAAAAAGTTGCTTAAGAAAGTTCGGAAACAAGAAAAACAACTTCTGCAACTTCAATCTCAAATGGCTTCGCTGTCGCTTAGGCAGATGAGAGTGCTCCCAATCACTATGATAATGTTTCTTCTTGTCTGGATGTTCCTAACAGGTAGGCTTCTCTACTGGTCTGTAATACCCGGCTTATTTACTGGTGGAGAAACCGTTGCCTATCTCCCGTGGATTAGCGGGAAAATGGAACTAAATCTTTTTTATTGGTATATCCTCTGCTCTTTCCTGTCTGGAGCCCTCTTCTCACGTATCTTCGGCTTAACGGGGGCAACCGAATAGATGCCCAGACCATCCCTACGGACACGAAGCAGGAAACGCCGTCGCGTCAAATCCTCTGGAGGACGCGTTGAGACCCATTATGGAAAGGAGAAAACTGGTTTTTCACGCTGTGCTCGGTGTGGTCGAGCTCTATCTGGGCTTCCACGCTCGAACCCGTCGGGACTTCGCAAACTTCCCGTAAGTCAGAGGAGAGTTGAACGTATGTATGGCGGTCATTTGTGCCACAGTTGCCTCCGAGACTTGCTGAAACAGGCAGCAAGGGACATTTAACACGACTCGAAAGGGCGGGTCAGCTAGACTATGAAAAACGGTTGTGAAAAGGAGAAGGAAAAAGTCGTAATATGCGTGTGCGGAATGACCGGTTGTGGAAAGAGCACGGTGGCGAAAAGGCTAGCCGAAAAATATGGACTTGAATATTTTTCTGGTGGAAACGCTTTGAAAGTCTTAGCTCTTGAAGCGGGATACAAACCTGCTGAAAGAGGCTGGTGGGAAACTGCTGAGGGAATGAATTTTCTTCAACAGAGAATGGAGGATCCCAAGTTTGACAGGAAGGTTGATGAAAAGTTGTTGGAGCTGGCGAAGCAGGGGAACGTTGTCCTCGATAGCTGGACTATGCCATGGCTGTTGAAGGAGGGGTTTAAAGTCTGGTTGAAAGCTTCTCCTCGTGTTAGGGCCATAAGGGCTGCGGGGAGAGATGGTATTGGGGTTGAAAAGGCGTTGAAGGTTTTGAAGGAAAAGGATGAGATGACTAGAGTGATTTATGAGGGTCTCTACGGGTTTGATTTGGGAAACGATTTTTCACCTTTCAATTTGATTCTTGACACGGATGAGTTGGATGTTGACGAAGTTTTTCATGCCGTTTGCTTGGTTGTTGATCGTCTCGTGTTTGGAAAGTTCTAGTCTATCCGCTGCCACCTATTTGGATCCAAATGAAAACAGAATGCTGGAATGGGGTGGGGAAACTAACAAAACGCTGTAGGCTCCAAATACGCCCAAGTGTACAACATAGTCTCATGGCGCCGGGGGTTAGGTTCAAACCTCGGTTCAAATCCTTGTTTTTTGCATGAACCTAGAAATCCAACTGTAGATTGCGCGCGCAT